>JALHUE010000138.1 GCA_022866145.1 Anaerolineales bacterium
GCTCATGCTCTCCATGCCGCCGGCAACGATCAAGTCGGCGTCCCCGGCGCGAATCGCTTGAGCCGCCAGCATACAGGTCTTCAGCCCGGAGCCGCAGACTTTGTTCAGGGCGGTTGCCCCCACCGTCGGTGGCAGGCCGGCGTGGATAGCCGCCTGGCGCGCCGGCGCCTGGCCGAGCCCGGCAGCGACCACATTTCCCATCAGGACTTCGTCGATGGTCTCCGGCTGTTCGATATTCGCTCGGCTGACGGCGGCGCGAATGACGGCTGCGCCCAGCAGAGGCGCGGTCAGCGGCGCCAGGCAGCCCTGGTATCGGCCCATCGGAGTGCGGGCAGCGCTCAGGATGACCGGCTCGCGAGCTTCAGATGGTGAAGGCATTTGCTTCCTCCTGACAAAGGTGGCTGGAGGTTGTATGCGGGGGCAGCCCGAAACCGGGCCGGATTGTTTGGGCTAGTCGGCGCCCGGCGAACCGATGGGGCGGCCATCGCCCCGCGTCAGCGATTGCCATTCGTCATTCAGGCGCTGGTAGGTGCGGGTCAGGTCCTCGGGGATTACCCGCGTGTGTGCCGTAGTCGCCATGAAGTTGGTGTCGCCCGCCCAGCGAGGCACGACGTGGACATGCACATGCTCGGCGATTCCCGCCCCGGCTGACGCTCCGATATTGATCCCGACGTTGAAGGACTGCGCTCCATAGGCACCCGTGAGCACTACCAGCGCCAGCCCGGAGAGCTGCATCAATTCCGCCTGGGCCGAGGGCTCGAGGTCGACAATCGTCGGCACATGTTGATACGGGACGACCATCATGTGGCCGTTGGTGTAGGGGAAGCGGTTGAGGATGACGAAAGCGTGCTGGGCCCGGTGAACGACCAAGTTCTCGGCGTTGTCGGGCTGGGCCAGACAATCGCAGAACAGACAGGTCGCTCGCGTGCCATCTGCGGACTCGATGTAAGGCATGCGCCAGGGGGCCCAGATGCGGTTCATCGGCGCTTTCCATTCTAGCAGAATGCGGCCAGGTTGGCATGGAACCTGCAGGTCGGCCTACAATGTGACCATGCTGAATGCCGCATCAGCCGAACGCCGGCTGCCGGCCCAAGGACTGGGCCTGCCGCTGGTCTTCCACCCTCGGCTGGACTCGACCAACAGCCTAGCCGCCGAACTCGCCACCGCTGGCGCCCCGCATGGCACTCTGGTGGTGGCCGAGGAGCAGACGGCCGGAAGAGGGCGGCATGGGCGAGGCTGGAGCACTCCGCCAGGCTCGGCGCTCGCCTTCAGCCTGATCTTGCGTCCGGCTTTGCCCGGCGGCGAGGCGCGCAGCCGGCAGCTGGCGGCCTTCAACCTGGTCGGGGCCGTGGCTCTGGCCGAAGCGCTCGAGGACCTGGGCGCCCGCCCGGCGATCAAGTGGCCGAACGACGTACTGCTCTCTGACCGCAAGGTGGCCGGAGTTCTGATCGAGGTGAGCTGGGTGGACCAGGCGATCGACAGCCTTGTGCTAGGAGTCGGGCTGAACGTATACGCCGAGGCCGAGCCGCCCGAGGCGGAGGTCGACTACCCGGCGACCAGCGTCGAGGCGGCCATTGGTTTCCGGCCAAGCCGCGAGGACCTGCTGGTGCAGATCGTCGGGCGCATCGGCAGTCACTGCCAGAGGATTGACCCGCCGGCAATCATGGCGGAGGTCAACCAACGCCTCGCCTTCTGCGGGCGGAGGGTCTCCGTCCGGAGCGGTGTGAAGACATGGCAAGGAGTGCTGCTGGCGATCGGCGAGGGTGGCGAGATCATACTGGACGTTCCGGGAGAGGGCGAGGTCCGTATTGCGGGAAGCGACCCTCACCTGCGCCCGCTTGACGTCCACACCGGATAGAATACTGGAGAATGCGCGGCCTGGGCCGCAATCGGGGAGGGTAGGCATGTTCGACAATCTGCGTGACCTGTCGGAGGGGCCCTCGTATCTGGAGAACCCCGATCTGGAGACCAGCGTTCAGCCCAAGCGGAAGGGCCCCGAGCGCCGGGTGTTCGGCATGACCGCCGGGCAGCGCCTCGTGCTGACGATCCTGCTGCTATTCACTTCGATCGTGATGGGGGCGATGTGCCTGCTGGTGTTTGAGAAGGTCTGGATCGTCTAGCTGCCGAACGGAGGGAAGGGCGGGCCCATCGACAGGCCTGCAGCCACTGTAGCTCATCTCGTGAGATCCTTGCGTGTGGGGCCCGGGTCACGCCCGGGCCCCACACGTCGATTCTTGGACCTCCCTCTCGCTGCAAGGGGAACGAAGAACAGGTGACGGAGGCTGGGGTGCCATGCGCCGGCTGAGAGGGGGTGGCATGGGATACGCGCCGGCCCTCGTCCTGAGAAGCGGCGAGCAGCGGATTGTGGAAGGTTCGGCAGAGCAACGGGTGGGCGGCGGGCTCGGCCGGAGGCGATCGA
>JALHUE010000139.1 GCA_022866145.1 Anaerolineales bacterium
AGCCCCTCCAGTTCGTTGTAGAGGTCGATGACGAAGTCCCAGGCTTCGCCCATCGCATCTAGGAATCCCGAGAAACCCTGCTGACCGCTTCCCGAGAAGGTCTTGGGACAGACAGTCTTTCCGATGTTGATCGCCCAGAGGTTGTTGGCCATGTTGCCCGGAATGGCCTCGACGTCGAGGACCTCGATACACCCCCACAGGTTCGGATCGGGAAACACCGGCGGGTCGTAGTCGGTGACCTTCACCTGATACTGAGACACATAGCGTGAGTAGTCAGGTGCGGGGAACTTGATTTGCTCCTGGGGTGCCGGGTTATAGAGCACCGTGACCATGGACGATGGCTGGCAGCGCGGCTTGCCTTCTTGAACTGGTAGCACGCGCACATAGTAGCGGGGGAGCAGAAGCTCGTGCGGGAGGATCGGGTCGGCGCCCGACAGCAGCGGCACGGTCTGTGGCGCGAAGACGCTGCCAGATTGGGCCGCGGCAGGGTTTGCCTCCATGTCTACGACCGACTCCTCGGTCAGGCCGGGCAGACCCGCAACCACTGGCCCGCCCCCAACGAAACCCGCTTGAGGTTGTTCTGAGAGACTGATCGGCTTGGGCGCAAGCGGCGTCAGATCGATCGGGAACGTGGTCAGGCCGCCGCTGGTGGCAATCAGGTCCGAGAGCAGCAGGCCCGGCGGCACCAGAGTACAGGAGTCGCCAAAGGGAGAGGCGGACACCTGCCACAACCCGCCGTCGGTGGCTTGCTGCGGCGCCGTCCAGCGGAAGGTGCGTTGGCCCAGCTGGCCGACGGTCAGCGTGTCAGTCCACAGAGTGCCGCCGATATCGCCCTTGCAGCTGGCAGCTGGGCAGCCGAGCAGTTCGCCCGCTCCAGCTCCGGAAGGCAGGGATGCTGGAAGGTCCGCTGAGCCGGTGTGCTTCAGGCTGCCAAGGTAGACCAGCTCGCCGTCTTTCCAGCCCCACGCCTCCATCACCACCTGGTGGCCCTTTAGCAAGGCGCCCAGAGCGATCGAATCGGCCGATGGCTCGAAGAAGGCGTGCGGGTCGGCGGGGAGTCGGTCCCACTTCCCTAGCTCGAACGAGTAGTACAGGTAGGCCAGGTCGATCGGCTCCGGCAGGACCAGCGTGTCGCCCTCAACGTGCAATCCACTGGAGTTCTCGGCGCACGAGGACGGCGCCTCGAAGGCCACCACATTGCTGGCGGCCTCTCCGGCCGCGTTGAAGGCGGAAGCGTAGAACTGTTGCTTGCCGTCGGCCTTGGGTGCATCGAAGGCGATGGCTCCGCTCCCCGTATGTTCACCCAACGTGTCGATTCGGGTGAACGATCCTCCGCCAGAGCCGACTCGATACACATAGAAACCGGCTTCATCGGCCGACTGATCGCCGATGTACAGGCGAGTGGTGCAGCCGTTCGGCGACAGAGTGAGCGACGGCGCGGAAGGTGGCGTCGTCGCAGAACCCAGGGAGCTCGGGGGCGGAGCGGCGGCCACGACCTCCTGCGGGATCGGCGGGAGCTCAATGGACGCAGGTGGGGGCGAGTCGCTTCCCGGATAAGGGACGAACAGTTGATCGCCCGCTTGGAGGGCCTGGCCTGAAGGCCTGGGGCTGGCGCCGATGAGTGACGCGGTGCTGACGCCAAGATCTCGCGCCAGCACGTCGAGCCGCTCCCCACCCCGAGCGGTGTAAAGCATACGGTACCCGGGGTCGGTCACACCCTGCAGGCGCAGGACCTCGGAGTCTGCCGTGCGGCCTTTCTGGTCGACGGCGCGTACCAACAGCATGTGTTCGCCCTCGGCAGGCACCGTCCAATCCCAGGTATCGCGCACGAACGGGCGCCCCTCGCCCCGATGATCAGCGACAGCCGCCAGCGCCCCATCCGCCCAAAGCTCGAGGGAGACGATAGCATCCGCGCCCAGCGCCTCGCCCGAGACAGGTACGGCTCCGCCCACAGGATACCCGCCGCCGTTCTCGGGGCGTGTGAGCGTAACGAGGATTGGATTGGCGGCGGGCGGCAGCAAGCTGTCCCCGGCCAGCGTGCCCAGGAATGGAAGGTTGCAGGCGACTGCCGCCAAGGTCACCGCCAGGCCGGCAGTGAGCGCCGGGCGTATGCCCACCCTCCGAGGGATCCAAGCGGAAGCCCCTCGCATCACTCGTATCGTCGGGGTTGTCCAGAGTGCATGTCTCATGAATGCCATCCTCACAGCAGCGGCCGCGCAAGGCGTGCGATCACCACATACAGCACGATCAAGCCAGGTGCGCTGTTGGCCTCGTTGCCGGCGGCATCGACGGCGACGGCGTAGTAGGTCAAGTTACCCTGGGTGCTGTAGGGACCGCCGGTGTAGCTACACGTAGTCGTGTTGTCACAGGTCTTCACCTTCCCCGGAAACTGCCCGGGGGCCGTCACATAGAGATCGATGCGCGTCACGCCGACGTTGTCACCAGCGCTGGCGGTGAACCGGATCGTCGAGCCCGTGGGGAGTGACCCGCCGTCTGGGCTGTGCGACACATTGACCGACGGCGGCTGCGTGTCGGAAGCGGGGGGCGAAGTGGGCCGCGGCGGCGCTGCCTGCTCAACGACAATCTGAATATAGAACGGCGTCTGCCCGCTGGCGCCAACGCCGAAGTGCACACCCTGGGGATCGCGGATCTGATAGTCGCCCCGGTAGGTGCCATTGCCAGCTGGGGCGACCATGTCCACGGCGAGATCGACCATGGCGCCCGGCGGAACGATGGCCGGGATCGCAAGGGGCGTGTTGTTGGACATCGAATCGCCGCCGATGAAGACAACCTTGTACTCCTCGTTCCAGGTGCACGTGCCGTCATTGCGCAGGCGCCAGACCTTGGTAAAGCCCTGGCCAGGGGACGCCTGGGTGTTGTCTGGGAAACTGACGTCGGCAATGAACTTGGCCTTGTCGAGGCAGGCGGCCGCAGGTGTGTCGGTGGGGAGCACGGCTGGGACCGAGGTTAGAGTCGGAGGGAGAGTTGGTGTGTCCCCTGGCTGCTCAGCTGATCCGACAGGGGAGGTTTGGGCCAACTCGACGATCGCCCCGAGAGGAGCGTCTTGCAGGATCCCAGGTGGTTGGGCGCGCAGCTGGTCGAGTGGAATGGGCTGCATCTGGACGGCACCCGTGAAGTCTGGAAGCTTGGCAAACCCGGGCAGAGGCCGCGAGACGATGTTGTAGCGGACTTGCTGCTTGGACTGGACCGACCAGGCACCGAGAAAGTTCACCTGTGTGTCTTGGAAGAAGAAGGCGCCCTTCATGTAGTCACCGACAAAATCGCCCGTCGGCGTCCAGGCGTCGCGCACTCCGCCGAGCCTGGACAGATCGCCAGCGGGTGACCACTTGACGGCGTCGTCCACCAGGGCAAAGCGGGCGAACAGCTGGCCAGCGCCGTTGCTCTCCAGCCAGTAGAGCATCGAAGGGTTCGTTTCCTGTTTGAGCTGGAATCGGTCCGTCTCGACGAAGTTGGCCAGGATCACATCACCGGCGGAATCCTCGGCCTGGATCGACCGGACCGGAAGGGCGACCACAGAGTCGTCGGGGCCGATGTGGACGTTGACAATGCGCGCCACCTGGCGCCAGTTCAAGACGGCTGGGAACGCGATCCGCAGCGTGTCGCCCAGGGCATCGCTGTGGACGCGCGACAACGATGGAGGGAGAACTCTGGCTTGGATAACTTTGGCGCTGAGGGTATACGCGGCAGAGCCGGCCTTGCTCGCATCCGGCAGCTGCTGGCACCGGCTGCCCGGGTCGGTCTTATCGCCAAAGAAGATCTGCACTCCGCCCTCAACAGCTGTCCAGGGAGGATCCATCCAGTACAAGGTTGTGGGATACCCCTGGATGGCGTCATCGTAGACACACTGGGCCAGGTAGAGCCGGCCGTTGGGAGTCGAGGTCATCACGATCGGCGTGGCTCGGGTAAGGGTGTCGGCGGCGGCGGTCCAAGTGCTGCCGTTGTCCGTCGAGGAGAAGATCACCCCGGCGTGGAACGCGGCGTAGCTCCCATATCCGCCTCCCATGCAACCGGTGGTGAGGAAGATGCGCCCGGTCCAAGGATCGACGTAGATTTCCTCGCGGTCGAAGCCTCCTCGCCGTGGCGCCTTGTTCTTGTCAGCCTGGGGAACGCCGCACTGGCCCGAGAAGATCGACGAAGAGGCCGAATCGATGTCCGGGAGCCGCTCCCAGGATGTGCCGCAGTCGAATGACCGCCACAGGTGAAGCGCACCGCGAATACCATCGGTCCAGGACGGATCCGTGTTGGGATCCTTGCTGTAGACATCCCACCAGGCAGGTTTCGGGGTGAGCGGGGCAACGCTTCCGCCTTGGAGAACGACTAGCAGACCGCCCTTGGGCAGAGTCGTGATCAAGATGTCAGCCGATCCGAACGTGTCGTCCGGGCTGATCGAGAAGGCGGAGGCGGAAAGGGCGGTAACGTTCAGGGTCTGACCGCTCTGGGTAAGGTCCGCGGAGAGGATGCCGGGGAAGTTGTTGTCAGCGGCGGCGATGAAGACCTTTCCTTGCGGGCAGGCGGGGTTCACACCCTCGGGGATGACGGCCGATGCGATCTCGGCGTACGCTTCTGTTGTCTGCCAGATCGTCTCGTCGCCGACCTTTGGGGCCGGGGAAGGCAAGTTGCACCCAGCGAGAGTCATGGCGCTGAGGGCCAGGAATCCGCGGACGATGCCGGATAGGACGACTCTATTCATGACTCTCCGTCCTCCCGATCCAGCCTGCAGCCGGCTGGTCAGGAAATGACCACGTAGATCAAGATCGAGCCTGCACCGCTGTTGGTTTCGTTGCCGGCGGCATCGGCGGCCACGGCGAAGTAGCTCAAGTTGCCTTGGGTGGTGTACGGGCCACCGGTGAAGCTGCAGCCGGTTGAGCTGTTGCAGGTCTTGACCAAGACCGGGAACTGGCCGGGGGCGGTGACCCAGATGTCGATGCGGGTCACGCCGACGTTGTCGCTGGCGTTGGCGTTGAAGGTGATAGTGGAGCCGGTGGGGATCGATCCGCCGGCTGGGCTGAGCGACACGCTGACCGACGGCGGCTGGGTGTCGGGTGCGGGGGGCGAAGTCGGCCGCGGAGGAGCTGACTGCCCGACGACAATCTGAACGTAGAACGGCGTCTGTCCGCTGGCGCCAACGCCGAAGTGCACACCCTGGGGATCACGGATCTGGAAGTCACCGCGGTAGGTGCCGCTAGCACTGGGGGCCACCATGTCCACGGCAAGATCTACTGTGCCGCCCGGCGGAACGGCGGCGGGGATCGCAAGGGGTATGGTGTTGGCCATCGAATCGCCACCGATGAAGACGACCTTGTACGACTCATTCCAGGTGCACGTGCCGTCATTGCGCAGGCGCCAGATCTTAGTGAAGGGCTGGCCAGGGGTCACCTGGGTGTTATCCGGGAAGTTGACGTCGGCAACAAACTTGGCCTTGTCGATGCAGCCGGGTGTGGGAGTCCAGGTCGGCAGGGGGGCGGTGGTGGCTGCGCGGCGCGGGGTCGGGGCCCGGGTGGGCAAGAGAGACCTGGGGGTGCGGCTGGGGACGACGACCGCCGGTGACCCGAGGGCTTCGGCAGGCGGAAGTCCGACCAGTGTGACGGCGGATGAGGTGGTGGCTCCCCAGTCGCCGTTGTGGTTCTGGACGCGGGCGGTGAGGACAAAGTCTCCGGCGTACAACGGGTCCCAATTCACCTTCAACACGACCAGCGGGGCCGTGGGGTCGTCGGGTGGCCGACGTGCCAGCACCTCGCCGTCAACACTGACTTCAACTTCGGCCACGCCGCCGGGGTCCGCCGCATGCAGCACAATCTCCATCGGAGCTACCGGGTGCGAGGAGTCGTGTTGCGGGGCATCGATCCAGGCCTGCGGGCCGGCGGAGCCGGATGGGCCAGTGCAACCGGCGAGCAGCAGGCCGACGACCACGCCGACGATCCATCTCTGGGATGCAATGGAAGGGCCCAACGCGATCTGCTTCGATCTCATCGTTTCCTCCGGTCCGGCCATGATGGCCGGGCGCGCCGGCCGATCGGCGGCGCGGTCAGGGCTGCATCGAGATAAGCGCCGGCCACGTTTGGGAGGCCCCCACCATCCCATCGGCCGTCAATCCGTGATCTGCCTGAAACGCCTTCACGGCGGCTTCCGTCCCACGGCCAAAGAGCCCATCGACGACGATCTCTCCGTAGCCGGCCTTCTCGAGGAGAAGGTGCTGTGCTGCGCGCACGGCATCGCCGCTGCTTCCGAACTGCACGACGACACCCTGGACCAGCGCCGGCCAAGTCTGCCCTCCGACCAGGCCGTCAACCCCCAGGCCTCGCTGCGACTGGAAGGTCCTCACCGCCTGCTCGGTGACCGGCCCGAAGAGCCCGTCGGCCGGGAGGCTTTGACCGTGGTGGCGGAGCAGGTACTGGAGCGCCGCCACTTCCGGCCCCTGGCTGCCCACTTGAAGCACCGGCCAGCCCGCGGCAGACGTACCGGCCGGAGGCGGCGTGGAGGCGGGACCAGTCGCGCCGGAGCAAAGTGCCTGCGCGCCCGGCGCACACCAGGCCACTTCTCCACCGACCATGGTCATGAGTGACTCAATCTCGAGCAGGTCCTCAATAGGCACCGCCCGAGGATCTGCCGAGAGAATCACCAGGTCGGCGAGTTTTCCCGGCGTCAGGCTGCCGCGGGTGTCTTCCTGGAAGATGGAATACGCGGCGTCGATTGTCAGGAGGGGAAGAATCTCTTCGACGCTCAGCGCGTGCTCGACCATCCACGGCTCCGGGGGCCGGCCGGCGAGGCCGATCTGGGTTGCGCCGCGGTACATGACGCCCATCGGGGACATGTGGGAGGCGGTGGTGTATTCGTCGCTGACCCCGTCGGGGTTGAGGGGGCTACCGGCCATCAGGACGCCGGCATCGACCAGGCCGCGCCAGTTGCTGACGTTCTCGGCCCCTTGTTCGACGATCACGGTCTGGACATCGGGCCAGCTGGAGACGACGCCGATAACTCCGGGTTGGATCGAGGCGATCACGCCCAGGCGGGCCATTCGCTCCTGCTGAGCGGAGGTCTGAGCCAGGGCGTGCTCGAATCGATAGCGGGCATCCCGGGCCTGCTCGCCGCCCTCGGCCAACTCGATCGCGTCCAAGGCGAGCTGGTGGGACCAGGCGCCGATGGTCTTGAGGGCCAGCTGCCAGCCTTCGGCGCGCCGGGCGCGGATCTCCTCGGCCAGCCCAGGTGGATCAAAGAAGAGCACCCGGCCAGAGTCGAAGTCGATGAAGAACTTCAGGCCGGCGGCGCGCAGGAAGGAGCCGAAGCGTTGCCCGGGCTGGTAGGCGTTGTACCAATCGGGCAAGGCGTTGCCTTCGAAGGTGTTGAACAACAAGTAAGCATCCACCCGGACCGGCAGTCGGCCGGCTGCAGCCAGGTCGCGCAACTCATTCCACTCGGCCTCGTCCACCGCAAGCTCGGTGACGCCGGTCCAACCCTGGCGCAGGATTTCCTGAAAGGCCTCGTCGGGAGGGTCGAACCCCCACTTGTAGCGCTGGGATATTCGATGCGAGTGGCTGTCGATGAAGCCGGGCGTTAGCGTCCGGCCCTGAAGATCGACGGTGGTGGTCGCCGGGCCGGCCAGCGCCAGAATCTCGCTGTCGCTGCCGACGGACACGATCGAGTCGCCGGCCACGGCAATCGCCTGGGCTGCCGGGCGATCCTCCTCCATCGTCAGGAGATTGCCGTTGTGGAAGATGACGTCGGGGGGGCCGCCGGCGGCGACGGGTCCGGCAGCCGCCGGTGAACCATAGGCTTCCACCTCGCGCCACGCCACCCACGAGGGGCCCTCGGTCGTCTCGACCTTGAGGTAGCGCACGGCCGCCCAGACCGCGGTTGGGGAGACCTCGAGCGCCATGCCATCGGCCGTGGAGCCGCGGAACTCGTGGAGGAGGCGGTAGTCGCCGGCGTCGCCGCGGGCCCAAATTTGATGGACCGTCTCCCCCGCCGGGTCTTGCGCGGGCAGGAGGACAAGACGGTCAAGATCGAAGGAGGCGCCCAGATCAATCTCGATCCACTGCGCCGGGTGCGAGCCGGCCCCCCAGGTCGTCTCCGGGTCGCCGTCGATAGCGGCGCTCGGAGGCTGGTCGGCCAACGAGGCCGAGGCCCTTGCGGTCTTGCCGCGGGCGAGGTTCTCCGAGAGGAGGGCGGCTGCCGGGGTGGCATTGGCCGCGGTGCGGACGGTGGGTTCAACGACCGTTGGGACTTCATCCCGGCTCGCTGCGCGCGAGCTGCACCCGGCCAGGACCAGGACCAGCAGGGTGGCGATCGAAGCCACTCGAGCAGTGGTCTGCAATTCGAGGGAGCCGGCCTGCCTCATTGGTTGACCTCCGATTCTCGCCCCGCGAGCGGGGCGGCCATCCGGACGGTTTCGCAGGCGGCTCGCGCCGAGCGAAGACCGATCCCGTTCTGCCGCCAATTCGGCTGATCCGCACCGCGTGCCGGCTTGGGGTCATGGGTCGGAGAGACAACGATCACCGTCAGCGGCCCCAGCGGGCGCGGGAAGGAACTGGCCGGGCTTGCGGCCCGCAAGTCCGGCGCGTGTCGCCGGCCACCCCTTTGAACTCCACAGGGAGACGCCTGAGGTGTCACCCGCCCGAGCTCTGTATCTCGAACCAGTCGAAGTCGGCAAAGTTGCCCGCCGTCTTGGCCTGAGCGGCGATCAACCCCACCGAGACCGGGTTCCGGTCGACGCTGTGGGTGCCGAGCGGGACCCAGGTTGATCCGTCGGTCGAGTAGGTGGCGGCATAGCTGTCGCTCTGCCGCTCCAGGCGGAACAGGTAGTCGACGCCCAGCGAGCTCGGCGTGGCGAAGTTGCCGCCGACAGGAGTGCTGTTCTGGATGTTGTCGAAGTACAGCCCGTCGCCGAGGCATCCGTCCGACCCTGAGGGGACCCGACAGAAGCCGCGCCCGAGTTGCAGTACGCTGTGGTCGTCGAAGATGACGACCAGACCGGCGATCTCGAAGTTGCCGAACGGGCTGAAGCGCAGCCAGGTCTGTAAATCGAAGTCGCCCGGCGGCGCCGGCCGCACGAGTACGTTCGCCGGCGGGGTTGCGCTGAAGAAACTCCCCTTCGAGAGATTCAGGCGCAGCCAGCCGGGCATGTTGGACAGAGTCCAGCCGGGGGCGTCGTTCTGGTACCAGGTCCAGCCGGGATCCAGGGCCCCGTTGAAGTCGTCACGAAAGCCGGAGGAGGCAAGCTGCGGGATCGCGGTCGGCGCGGTCGCCGGCTGGGTAGGTGCCGCCTGCGTGGGCGCGACCGGGAGATTTGCAGGTCCAGCCTGGACGGACCTCACGGTCGGCTCGACGATCGTCGGCAGGAGCGCGGGATCACCGGCGGAAGGCGCCTGCGATGCCGAACAGGCATACAGGACGAAGGCCAGAGGAATGAGGGAGGTGGAGTGCCAAGCACCCCGCGTCACTAGAGTGAGCTTCAAGGCGAACCTCCATGGACGTCGGGCGGGACGAAGTGGCGAATGGTGGATTGGCAACGGAGTGGATGCCGTCTCCTGCTCAAGCAGAAGTTACGGAAAGGGACGATGCGCCCGCGGCTACATTCCCGGAGGCCCGGCGGACTCCGGCGATCTGGCGCCACCGGGAGGTGGCTATCCGTTGATGGATACATGCAGTTCCTTTGGCGAAGGAAGCGGCAGCCGACCGCCAGGGGTGCGTCCCCCAGGTACGCTGGCAGGCCGGCGTATGTGATGTATGGAGTGTACAAAGAAAACAAAGGTTGTCAATTAGGTAGGAGTACTGGACTTCTGGCTAGGGTACTGCTTTTCGGTCGACCGGGAGCCTTCGGCCGATCTGTCCGAGCGGAGTGTGCTAGCTGGCCCAGACTGAACAGCTTGTGCCAAGATGCACGAATGGGCTGGGGCGCTGTCTGCGAGGCAAGGGAATGGGCATCCGTGCGGAGATCACCGGCAAGCGCAGGGCGCTGCAGGCGCCGTGAGACTGAAACCTCTGCGCCGCCCCGGGTGTAGATTTCGAAGGCCGAGGCAAGGCACGCCGACGGCTGGGCCCAATCGGGCGAGCCGGGGCGGAAGGAGAGAAGGCGGGATCAGGCACTCTGCCTCGACGGCGGTTCAAGCGTTCCCGGTAGCCTTCGCCGGTCAGTTGCAGCATTGCACGGAGACGCGAGAAGCTCCCGGCGGCGTGAGGCGGCCCCTCGCTTGGCCGGGCGGGGAAAGGAGGGCGAACGGAAGGCGGGCGGGGGTCCTTCGGGGCGGTCGGCGGCGCTGCGTGGCGAAGCATTGAACGGTAGAATCGATTCGGAGGTGAAGCATGCTGAGTGAATTCCGGCAGTTCCTCTTGCGCGGCAATGCGGTCGATCTGGCCGTAGCCGTGGTCATGGGCGCCGCCTTCACTGCCATCTTCAACTCGCTGTCAACGACATTGTCATGCCGCTCGTCGGCCTGATGGCGGGTGGGATCGACTTCACACAGTTGAGTCCGACGGCCGGCAGCGCCATCGTCGCCTAGGCTACCTTCCTGCAGGCGATCGTCAACTTCCTGGTTGTCGGCACGGTGCTCTTCCCGGCCGTGCGAGCGGTCACCCGCCGCCACAAGAAGCAGCAGACCGCACGGGCTGAGCCGCCGCCTGAGGAGCACCTGTCGACGGGACCGCGATCTGCTCAAAGAAGGGCGGGGGCGCTTGCTTGACTTGCGGAGCCAGCGCACGCCAAGTGGACTAAGGAAGGAGGTCAAATGAGCTTCAAAGTGCATCGCCACGTATCTGGCGGACCGGATCAGATCATCGGAAGGGTCGATCCGGATGGCAAGATCTACCGCTCGACCCCAGGGCGGGACGATTACCTCGGACGCGTCGATCAGGCCAGCGGGCGGATCTACGTCGCCGAGCTTGGACCGGATGAGTACGTCGCCCGGGCGCACCTGGAGGACGGCAAGGTCTTCGAACATCGCCCCGCGGCTCGGGATCACTACATTGGGCGGGTCGACCATGCCCGCCGTCTGTATCAGCCCCGCCGATGGCGCTCGGACGTGTATCTCGGACGGGTCGATGAGGCCGCTTCGCTGGCGTTGGCCGGGGCAGCCTTGTTCTTTCTATTCCCAGTTCGATCGAAAGCCGGCCCTGAGACACCGTGACCCGCCGGCCGGTGACGAACCAGCCAGCCATCTAAGTGAGGGGACACTTCCGCCCGGGGAGGACGCGCAACGGGGTTTGGGCGCACCCCAAACCCCGCTGGGGATATCTCGCTCGGATTGCGAGCGGTCTTGAAGCGGACGCCGGCTCTGGGTCCTAGACCGAAGCGTGCTGCTCGATCCGCACCGGGGCGTCCTTGTCCCGCCGGCGGAAGGTGACCTCTTTGGTGGACTCGTCGTAGTCGACGACCACCGTGTCGCCTTCGTCGAACTCGCCTTCCAGGATCTTGGTCGAGAGCGGGCTCTCGACGTACTTCTGCAGCGCCCGGCGCAGCGGCCGAGCCCCGAAAGCCGGATCGTAGCCCTCGCGGGCCAACCATTGGCGGGCGCGCTCGGTCAGCTCGACGTCCAGGCGGTGTTCGGCCAGGCGCTCGCGCACTTCGTTCATCTGCAGATCGACAATCCGTTCGACCTGATCCGGCTTCAGCGGCGAGAAGATGATGATCTCGTCGATGCGGTTCAGGAACTCGGGCCGGAACGTTTCCTTGAGGGCGCGCTCGATCTTTTCTTCGGCTTCCTCGCTCGGCCCGTCCTCGCCGCGGCGCAGGAAGCCCAGGCTGCCAGAGCGGGTGACGAACTCGGTGCCCAGGTTGGAGGTCATGATCAAGACCGTGTTGCGGAAGTCGACCACTCGTCCCTGGCCGTCGGTCAGCCGGCCGTCGTCCAGGATCTGCAGCAGGGCGTTCCAGACCTCGGGATGGGCCTTCTCAATCTCGTCGAAGAGCACCACGCGGTATGGACGGCGGCGGACGGCCTCGGTGAGCTGGCCGCCCTCCTCGTAGCCCACGTAGCCGGGCGGGGCGCCGAACAGGCGTGAGACGGTATGCTGCTCGCGGTACTCGCTCATGTCGATGCGCACCAGCGCTTCCTCGTCGTCGAACATGAACTCGGCCAACGCCTTGGCCATTTCGGTCTTGCCCACGCCGGACGACCCCAGGAAGATGAACGAACCGATCGGCCGTTTGGGATCCTTCAGCCCGGCCCGGGCGCGGCGGATGGCGTCGGCCAAGGCATGGATCGCTTCATCCTGCCCAACGATCCGTTCGTGCAGGCGCGCCTCCATCTGCAGCAGCTTCTGAGCCTCGGTCTCCATCATGTGGCTGACGGGGATGCCCGTCCACTGCGCTACAACTTCGGCGATGTCGTTCTCGTCGACGACTTCATCGAGCTGGTGCTCGGACTCCCAGGCATCGCGCTTCTCGCGGAACTCAGTCTCCAGCCGCAGGCGGTGGGCCTTCTTCTCGGCGGCGCGCTCATAATCGCGCTCGACGCCGGCCTGCTCTTCCTCCGCCATCAGCCGGTCGGTCTCGCCCTTCAGGCTCTTGAGCTCCGGCGGCAGCGAGTACAGGGCGATGCGCACCTTGGCGCCGGCCTCGTCGATCAAATCGATGGCCTTGTCTGGCAGCGAGCGGTCGGTCACATAGCGCTCGGAGAGCTTGGCGGCCGCAATCAGGGCCTTGTCGGAGAAATGCACCTTGTGGTGGGCTTCGTAACGATCGCGCAAGCCGCGCAACATCTTGATGGTCTGGTCGATCGTGGGCTCGTCGACGAAGACCGGGGCGAAGCGCCGCTCAAGGGCCGCGTCCTTCTCGATGTGTTTGTGGTACTCATCAAGAGTGGTGGCGCCAATGCACTGCAATTCGCCTCGGGCCAGGGCGGGCTTGAGCATGTTGGAGGCGTCCATCGCCCCCTGGGCGGCTCCGGCGCCGACGACGGTGTGGAGTTCGTCGATCATCAGGATGATCTCGCCCTCGGAACGCTGGATCTCCTCGATCGAGGCCTTCAGGCGTTCCTCGAACTCGCCGCGGAAGCGCGAGCCGGCAATCATGGCGCCCAGATCCAGCGCCACGACGCGCTTGCCGGCCAGGATCTCCGGGACATCGTTGGTGGCGATCTTCTGGGCCAGACCTTCGACGATGGCGGTCTTACCGACGCCAGCCTCGCCGATCAGCACCGGGTTGTTCTTGGTACGCCGGGACAGGATCTGGATCACCCGCAGGATTTCCTTGTCGCGCCCGATCACCGGGTCAAGCTTACCCTCCTTGGCCAGGGTGCTCAGGTCGCGCGAGTACTTCTCCAGCGTGCGGTAGCGGGATTCCGCCTTGCGGTCGGTGACCCTTTGGCCACCGCGGATCTCCTTAACGGCGTCGTACACCCGTTCCTTGGTGATGCCCTCCTCGGCCAGCAGGCGGGCGATGGCCGTGTTGCGCTCGGAGAGCACCGCCAGAAAGATATGTTCGGTCGAGATGTACTCATCGTTCAGGCGGTTGGCCTCTTCGTTGGCCATGTCCACCACCCGCTTGACGCGGGGCGTGATGAAGATCTGGCCGGCGCCGCCGCCGTAGATGTTGGCCTTCGGGCTTGCCCGCAGCATCTGGTCGATCCGGTCGCTCAGCCCGTCCAGGTCGATGTTCATCTTCTCCAGGATCTGGGGAATCACACCCTGCGGCTGCTCAATCAGGGCCAGTAGGATGTGCTCGGTGTCGATCTGGTTGTGCCCATAGCGCTGGATGATCTCGGCGGCCCGCTGGGCAGCGTCCTGGGCCCGCTCGGTGAAGCGATCAAAACGCATCATAGGTACCTTCCTTGTGCCTTCCCCAAGGGAAGAGACACCTCGAACGGATTATAGCATCCGGCCAGCGCCAGGCCGGCTTTACTAACATAAGAGTTGCGTATGCGTCTGGCGACGCCAAAACCGCCTTCCGGAGCTCGGTTCTGGCAGAAAGCGGCAACTTGTGTGCCACCAGCCACCAAAGTCCAAAGTCGCAGTCCTCTCACCGCGGGCGTCCCTGGCAGCCGAGTCTTTGGCGCGGATCGGGGCCGCCAGGCTGGTACTGAAGTTGCATATACCCGGACCGATCAACCCCACAAACATTAGGGGGAGGAGGGCCGGGATCCCCGGCACACGGCTCAGACATGGGCATCCGGCCTGAGAAAGTACTGCCAAGCATCCTATTCCTGGGCGATCGCGCTCTGGGAGAGCAACTGGCGGCGGCTCTTCCCGAGGCTCGCGTGCGCACGGCCGATTCGCGCCTCCAGGCAGAACTTGCCCTGGCCGACCCCTTGCCGGACCTGGTCGTGGCCGATACGACCCAGCCGTGGGTGCAGGACCTGCCGTCCCGATCGCTGACTGAACAGCCTGATCGTCGAAGCCCGGCGCGCATCGACTGGGTGCCGGAGGCGCACACCCCCCAGGGCGATCTCCCGTCGGCTGCCTGGCTGACGGCACTGGTGGACGAGATCAGCCGCGAGCTGGCAGCCCGAAAGCAGACCCCCACCCCACCGGCGGATGGCGACTACTGGGGCCTGTTGCAGGGACTGCCGAGCGGCCTGTACCGCTCGACCCCGGACGGTCGAATCCTGGACGCCAATCCGGCCCTGGTCCATATGCTCGGATTTCCGGACCGCGAGACTTTGCTACAAGCCAATGCCATGGATCTTCATCTCCAGGGGGAGGATCGAGATCGGGTAGAGGCGGAGCTGGGCGCCCACGGGATCGTCCGTCCAGCGGAGGTTTGCCTTCGGCGGAGAGATGGAAGCGTTCTGTGGGTGGAGGAGTTCGCCCGGACGGTGACCGGGCCGGATGGCCTTGTCCGGTACCACGAAGGAGCGCTGATCGACATCACCGAGCGCAAACGGGCTGAGCGGGCCAGTCGGCGGCGGGAGGCCATCCTGCACGCGGTGGCCTTCGCCGGAGAACAATTCCTGCAGAACACCCCATGGACTGCGTGCATCGATGATGTGCTGGCGCGTGTCGGTCACGCTGCCGACGTCAGCCGCGCCTATCTGTTCGCCTTCCATTCCGATCAAGCCGGCCGCCCGGTGGCCAGCCAGCGCTATGAGTGGGTGGCCGAAGGCATTGAACCGCAGATTGCCCATCCGGGTCTGCAGAACCTGCCAAGGTCCGAAGGAGCCTTCGCCCGCTGGGCTTCCATACTCGAAGACAGACAGGTTGTGGTCGGCCGAATGCAGGACTTCACGCCGGCGGAGCAGCAGATGCTGGCCGGGGAGGAGATCCGCTCGCTCCTGTTGGCCCCAATCTTCGTCGAAGGGGCGTGCTGGGGATTCGTCGGTCTCGATGAGTGTACAGAAGAACGGCTATGGTCTGAGGGGGAGATCGATGCCCTGAAAGCAGCGGCGAGCGGCCTGGGAGCGGCCATCATGCGCCAGCTCGTCGACGACGCGTTGCGCCGGCTGCAGGAGTTCAACGAGGGCCTGCTGCTCAGCATGGCCGAGGGCATCGTCGTCGACGATGCCGATGGCAAGATCATCTTCGCTAACCCTGCCGCCTTGAGGACGCTGGGATATCCGCTGGAGAAGTTGGTGGGGATACACTGGTCGAACTACACCCCGGCCGACCAGCATGACAAGGTTCGGCAGGCCAACTCCCGCCGGGCCAGGGGGGAATCCGACTCGTACGAGATCGATGTCATCCGCGAAGGAGGGGTGCGCTTCCCGGTGTTGGTGAGCGGTAGCCCCCGCTACGAGAGGGGCGTCTTTGCCGGGACCATGGCCGTCTTCACCGATATTGCCGAGCGCAAGCAGGCCGAGGTGGCGTTGGCCCAGCGCGCCCGCGAGCTGACTGCGCTCCACGAGATCTCGCTTGACATCAGCATGCAACGTGAGGTCTCGGATCTGCTGCAGCTGATCGTTGCCCGAGCCACTAGCCTGGTAGGCGTGCCGCTAGGAGGGCTGTACCTGGTGCATCCTGACGGGCAGTCCCTCCAGCTGGTCGTCAGCCAGGGGCTGGATGGACTGCTCGGCACTGTGCTCCGCCGCGGGGAAGGCCTTTCCGGGCGAGTTGTCGAGACAGGCGAGCCGATGATGGTCGCCGACTACGGCGCCTGGGAAGGTCGGGCGCCCGTCTACGCCGAACTGCAGGTCGGGCGCGTTCTGGCGGTCCCTATGAAACACGCCGGGCGGGTGGTCGGCGTCATCAATGTCACCGACGATGTTTCGCGCGAGCTGTTCACAGAGGACCAGGTGCGTCTGGTCAACATGTTCGCCGACCAGGCGGCGATTGCCGTGGCCAGTGCCCGCCTGCTCGAGGGTGAGCAGAAGCGCAGCGCCGAGCTGGCCAGGTCGAAGGGCTTGATGGCGGCTTTGAGCCAGGTTGCGGCGCAAATCGAGCGCACGTACGATCCGGAACAAGTGCTGCAAACGCTGGCCCGCGAGGTCCGCAATGTAGGGCTGAACTACTGGCTGGGCTTCACGGATTCCGAGAGCGACGGAATCGTCGTGCGCTACAGTTCGCTGGAGTCGCAGCTCCTGCGGCGCTTGCAGAAACTCGTCGGCACCTCCAGCTCCAGTCTCTTCCTGCAGCGCCGGCGGGCAGCGTTCTTCGAGGAGGTCGTGCTGAATCGGCACCCGGTCATGATGGACGCCCGTGAGCAGATGCGCAGCATGGCGCCGCGGCTGCCGAAGGCGGTGCAGGCGAAGGTCCTTCAGTTGTGTGGCATATCCTTCGACACCAAGGTGGTCTGCCTCCCGCTGGTGGTGGGAGATCAGACCCTGGGCGTGCTGTCGCTCTGGGGGGAGGGTATCGGCGAGGAGGATCTCACACCCTACAGCGTCTTTGCCAGCCAGGTGGCTAGCGCCGTCGAAAAGGCCAGCCTGCTCGACGAAACGCGCCGCCGCGCCTCTTACCTGGAGGCGATCACCCGGGTGGCGTCAGCGCTGCGTACGGCCGGTGGGCGGCAAGAGATGGAAGCCATCGTGATCGATCAGTTGCTGCAGATGATGCAGGCCGACGGCGTGTGCGTGGCTATGCTCGATCCCGGGCACGAGATGATCGCATTTGAGGCGGCTTGCGGACGGTGGGCCGGGCTGGCCGGCAAGCGCCAGCTCGCCGGACAGGGGACCGCCGGCAAAGTGATCGAGAGCGGGGCCTCGATCGTGCGCGAAGAGGGCCAGCCGGTTCTCGAGGAGGATCTGCCCGCGCTGCGCAAGGCCCGCTCGCTGGCCGGCGTGCCCCTGACGGTGGAAGCCCGGCCCATGGGATGCTTGATGGTTGGGCGGGAGCGCCCGATCCAGCCCGAGGACCTGCGCTTGCTGACGGCGGTGGCGGAGATGGCGGCCAACGCTATCCACAGAGCCGGCTTGGTGGAGAGCCTGGAGGCGCGGGTCACTGAGCGCACACGCGAGCTCAAGGCGGCCAACGTCCGCCTGCGCGAGCTGGACTCTCTGAAGAGCGAGTTCGTCACCAATGTCTCCCACGAGCTCCGCACCCCGATCACCAACATCCTGCTGTACCTGGACCTGGTCGACCAGCCCCTGGAGGACCAGCGGCGCTCGGAGTACGTGTCGATCCTCAAGAAGGAGTCGGAACGGCTAGGGCGGCTGATCGAAGATCTGTTGACGCTGTCGCGCATCGAGCGCGGGGTGCTGCCCCTGGATTTCCAACCGCATGCCCTGGATCCCTTGATCGCCGAAGTGATGGCGGCCCACGAAGCCAGGGCTCAGGCGAGGGGTGTCGCCCTCAAGCATGAGCTCAACCCGGCGTTGCCCGTCGCGCTTGTCAGCCGGGAGCAGATCCTGCAGGTGTTCACCAACCTGATAGGGAATGCGGTCGCCTATACCCCGCCTGGCGAAGAAGTTGCGGTGTGCAGCGAGATCTGGCTGGAGGATGGGCGCGC
>JALHUE010000140.1 GCA_022866145.1 Anaerolineales bacterium
TAGCAGGCGATAGGCACCGGCTTCCTGGCGCGGGGCCTCGACGAGGGTCTGTCGGTCGCTACGCACGGCGCTTGGGTGGACCTGCTTCTCACCAACCCCACGCTCGAACCATGGAGCGCTCCCAGGCCGGTACCACTCCGGTAGCTCGCGCCGCCACCCCAAGGGAGTGACTTCCACCAGTCCGTCGTCCAACTCGATCTGCGGCGGGCCGTGGACTTCCGGATCGGGTCCGGCGGCGGGGTTCCTCCCGCGGCGCTCGCCTGGTTCGTCCTCGAGGAAGTCTGATCCGCCCTGTGGCGAAGATCGCCCAGCCTGCGGGAGCAGCGGCCCAAGTTTCGGGTACAGGTGGCGCATCGCCTGCAGCGAACTGGCTGGGCCTTCTCCCCCAGCGCCGGCCACCAAGTCCAGGCGCACCTGCTCGAGCGCAGTCGCCAAATCCGGCCTGTAGTGGCCAGCCGCCAGGCCGCGGCCGGTCAGGTAGATACCGTACTCCACCTGCTCCAGCACTGGCATGCGCTTCAGCAGTCCGCCGCCCAGGTTGGGCAACTGCCGCGCCGCAAAAGACCGCTGCATGCCCGGCCAGCGGCCTACCATCCAATTCTCCATCCGGGCGTCCTCGAGGGCGTGCCACAGGCCGAGGAAGTGCGGCTTGCCGTCGGCTTGCTCCCGCTCGCCTTCCTCAGCCGCCGAACGCACGTCCTGCAGAAAGTGCCCGAGCAGATGCAGGGCCTCGCCCCGCAGCCACAGGTAGTCGGCTGCGGCGGCCTGGTCATCCCCGACACGCAGTACGATCTGTCCGGGGCCAATTCCGTCCGCCGTGCCGAAATCCAGGGCCAGGTCATAGGCATGGGATGATATCTGAACCAGCTTCTCCAGCCGCTCCCGCCGATCCTGAACCAGCTGGTGCCGGGCCTCAGCCCTAGAAGTAGTTATCAAGGATGTCCTCGACCACCTCAGCATCGTAGCTGGACAGTTTGCTGATGACGGTGTACTTGGCGCTTTCACGCACGCCAAAGGTCAGCGACATGCGCGCCCAATCGATCACACGCCGCGTGCTGAAGGCGCCAAAAACCTTCTCGTTGCGGATGGCCGCCCGGACATCGTTGGCCATGCGCACCATCTGACGGATGGTGGCCTCGTCTCCGTTGCCGCTCTGTGCCCTCACCGCTTCCACTTCCTGGTCCTCGCCCAGGTAGTCCATGCGGAGCACAATTGGGAATCGGTCGAGCAGGGCCTCATTCAGCGTCTTGGTCCCCCCGTAGCGGCCTTCTTCGCTCGGGTTCATGCTGGCGAATAGGCGGAAGTTCGGATGCGGCCGCACGATGCGCCCGTCATATTCCATCAGCACGACCATTCGGTCGTCATCCAGCAGCGAGTGCAAACAGAAGGCGATCTCGGGCAGGGTGGCATTGATCTCGTCCAGCAGGATCCAGTCACCGGCCAGCATCGCCTCGACCAACACCCCATTGACCCAATACGTCCCCTGCTCGTTGATCAGCAGCTTGCCCAGGAACTCGTCGACGGTCGTCGCACCGTTCAGGTTGACCCGGCGCAAGCCGTTGCTCGTCCGCCAGGCGAGGTAACGGACGGCCAGCGTCTTGCCGACGCCGGTTTCGCCGATCAGCAAGGCCGGCAAGTTGTGGGCGACGCCATAAGCCAGCTTCTCAAGGTATCCCTGAGCCGGCATGACGTACGTCTGCTCGCCGGGGATGAATGCGCTGGTGTTGCCGACGTTGATCGGCAGACGCACGGATCCGATCTGGATGTCTGGTTCTGCCTGCATCTGGCTGCCTGCCACGGCTTCGTCCAAGACCGTCTCGGATATCGGCGTTCCGTCATGCGACGGATGGCGCGCGCTACCGCCCCACCCCATCCGCCGCCGGCTTCCATCGATTTCCGCCCGTACGAGCGGCGGGCGGATCCGGCTGTTACTTCCCGGCCTGCTTCGCCTCGAGGGCCCGCAGCACCTTTTCGGCTGTCGCCGGCAGGTCGGTGATCCATACCCCGACGGCATCATGGATGGCGTTGATGATCGCCGGCGCCTGGGTGTTGGCCGTCATTTCCCCGATTCCCTTGGCGCCATACGGGCCGGTGCGCGAACCCATCTCGACCACAACTGCGTCCAGCTGCGGCAGGTCCTTGGCGGTGGGAATCATGTACGAGAAGAACCCGGTCGGGAAGTGATCCAGGGTTGGATAGTACGGATGCAGCTCCTCCATCAGCGCCGATCCCAGGCCGCCGGCCGCCCCGCCGTCAATCTGGCCTTCGACCAGCATCGGGTTGATCGCCTTGCCGCAGTCGTAGGCGCTGGCCAGTTTGAGGACCCTCACCCAGCCGGTTTCGGTATCGACCTCGACCTCGGCCACGGTGGCGCCATAGGCCATGGTGTGCAGCGGCTCGCCCTGGCCGGTCTCGGGATCGACGACCGCCACCGGCCAGCCGAAGGCTCCCCGGCCGGCGATGATCTTGCGATCGCTCCAGGTCGCCTGGCCGGCGACGTCGGCGATCGGGATCGCCTGCTCGGGGAAATCGCGCACCACGATCTTGTCGTCCTTGGCCTCGAGCTGCTCGGGCCTGACCCCCAGCTGTCCGGCCGCGACCTCGAACAACACCTGCCGCGCCTCGCGCGCCGCTAGGATCGTGGCATTCCCTGTCTGGTGCGTCACGCGGCTGGCGAAGGTCCCGGTATCGAGCGGGCTGGTATCGCTGTCGACAGCCGTCACGTTGACCTTTTCGATCGGAACCCCCAGCTCCTGGGCAGCGATCTGACGGACGATCGTGCGCGCGCCTTGGCCGATGTCCACGCTCCCGATGAGCACATCGACGCTGCCGTCGGGGCGCATCTTCACCATCACCTGGCTGGGGTCGCCGCCTCCGCTCATCCCGGTTGAGTACCAGACCGCGGAGATTCCCTTGCCTCGTTTGATCGCCATGTGCGCCTCCGCCTACTTCTGCGCCGAAGACATCGCCAACAGGTCCGCCTCGAGCTGGACCCCTGCCCGCTTGGCCGCCGCCTGCATCACCTCGATCAGGCCGCAGTTGTGCTGAACCGCCCCCGTCGCCGAGGTATCGCCATCGCGGATGGCGTTGAGGAAACGCAGCCGCCACGAGTCGATCCCGATCGCCTCGGCGATCTTCTCCATCTGCACGTCCCAGGCGAAGGATCCCTGGTACAGGCCGAAGCCGCGCATCGAGCTGGTGGGGCGCTTGTTGGTGAAGATGGCGTAGCTGTCGATCCAGACGTTGGGGATGTCGTATGGCCCAGCGATCCCCGACGACGCCTTGCGGATCACATAGTCATTGGTCGAGGGATAGGCACCGCCGTCACGCACCATCTTGATCTTGCGGGCCACGATGCGGCCATCCCTTGTCACCCCGTCCTTGAACCACAGGTGGGTGGCACCGCGATGGGTGGAGGCAATGAACTCTTCCTCGCGTGTCCACACCCACTTCACCGGCCGGCCGCCGGTGTACAGCGACAGCACGGCGCAGATGTGGTCCGCATGCGGATCATTCTTGGAGCCGAAGCCGCCGCCGAGGATCCCGCCAATCATGTGGACGTCGGCCTGCGGCTTGTTCAGGATGCCGGCGATCGTGCCCTGGTTGAAGAACACCGCCTGGGTGACGGTGTAGATGTGCGTCCGGCCCATAGAATCGGTGGTTGCGATGCTGGCCTGGGTCTCGATCGGCGAGTGCTCCTGGGCCGCCGTGCGGAAGTAATTTTCGACAATGTGATCCGCCTGGCGAAAGCCGGCCTCCACATCGCCCTTGCGCACCTGGTAGTGGTCCTTGCCGTTGAAAGGCAGCAGGTTGCCTTCCGGGCGCACTTTGGGTGACCCTGGCTCCATCGCCTTCTGCGGGTCGAGGATCGGGGGCCGCTCCTCCAGTTCTACCTTGATCTTGCCCACCGCCAGGCGGGCGATCTCGGGTGTCTCGGCCGCCACCACCGCCACTTCCTGGCCGAGGTAGCGAATCTCCTTGTCGGCCAGGACCGGCTGTTCGCCGCCGAACACGTTGTTGGGGACGTCCTTGCCGACGATCACCGCCACCACTCCCGGCACTTTCTCGGCCCGGCTGATGTCGACGCTCTTGATGCGGGCCGAGCTCAGAGGTGAGCGCCAAGCCTTGACGTGCAGCATCCCCGGCAGCTTGATGTCGTTCACGTAGCGCGTCCGCCCGGTGGCATGCTCCATCCCGTCGTAGCGCGGTAGGCGTTTCCCGACGTAGTTGGTGTCTACCATGGTCGTATCCTCCTCCTACCGCATCTGCTCGGCCGCGGCCAGGATCGACTCGAAGATCTTGTTGTAGCCTGTGCAGCGGCAGATGTTCCCGACAATGGCCTCGGCCACTTCTTCCCGGGTCGGGCTCGGATTGCGGTCCAGCAGCGCCTTGGCCGAGACGACCATCCCCGGCGTGCAGAAACCGCACTGGGCGCCGTAGTGCTCGGTGAAGGCCGTCTGCAGCGGATGCGGCTTCTCCGGCGTTCCGATGCCTTCGATCGTGACTACCCGACGCCCTGCGACGACCGGCGCCAGCACCAAACACGCGTTCACCGGCTCCCCGTCGAGCAGGACCGTGCAGGCGCCGCAGTTGCCCTGTTCGCAGCCGAACTTGGGCCCGGTGACATCCAGGTATTCGCGCAGCAGGGCCAGCAGATTGATCCCGAAAGGGGCATCCACCTTGACCGGCTTCCCGTTCAGTTTGAAGGAGATCTCTCGCTTCAACATGGTCTCAGCCTGCTCCTTCCTTCAACCCGCCAGCCTGCCGCAGCGTGCGCTCGACCAGGACCTTGATCGTCTTGCGCCGATACCAGGCCGTTCCGTGGACGTCGTCGATGGGCTTGGTCTCGGTGGCAGCCACCTCGGCCGCCCGGCCAATGGCCTCCGCCGTGAACGGCTTGCCCCTCAGGGTCTTCTCGGCCTTGACGGCGCGCCGCGGCTTGGGCGCCACGGCGCCCATGGCGATCAGCACCTCGACGCAGTTGCCCTGGCCATCGAGCCTGACCCGTGCGGTGGCGTTGACCACGGCCAGGGTCAGGGCGGCGCGGCGGCCGATCTTGGCGTAGGCCGAGCCCTCATTCCTGCCGGTGGGGGTGATCAAGATCTCCGTCAGGATCTCGCCCGGCTGGATCACGGTCTTGTTCGGCCCGAGGAA
>JALHUE010000141.1 GCA_022866145.1 Anaerolineales bacterium
GCCCGGATCTTCCAGCCCGGAGTCAGGATGGACGCCGGAGTGGCCGGCAACCACCCCCACCACGCTGGCCTGGGGACCGAACAGGTCTGGCAAGTTGATGACGGAGGCGGGGGCTTCCGCCGGGCCTTGCTCGAGCCCAAGTACCAGTTGGCCGACGAGGTCGCTGGGGTTCAAGCTGGCTGGAGTCCAGGCGGTGAGGACCGTGGCCAACACGAAGGCCGCCCCCAAGGTGAGCGAGAGGTGGCGCAGCACCAGGCGTGCCGTTTGCTCCTGCTGGGCTCGATCCGTCCCCGGGAATAATACTCTCCACATACGGGCACCCCGTCTCCAGGACACGATTATAGCAAGTCGGCGGCTTGCCGAACCCCGGCTCTTGAGTCATCCACCGCCTGCAAGCGTCATGCCAGGCCTCGGCCAAGGGGTCCGCTCGGACGGTTCCGTGCGCTCGCCGGCACGCTCGGGCCTTCCCTTGACAGCCTACACACAATTGGCTAATATCTATCAAGAATATCTTCTAAATGGTGTTTAATATGACCTGCATGTGTCCTGGGCGGGGGTGACCACCGTTCCTCTCGGGTGCCGCAGCCCAAGCTAGCGCCGCAGCGGTGTCTGCCGCAGGCGGCCGGCGGCCAACAGAAGCCGGACGGCTCCCACCCGCAGCACCAAGTGATCCTTCGGTCCTGCGGACGCTCTTCGCCGTTCCCGCCAGCCTGTTGGCCGTATTGTTTTCCTGGAGCAACGGATGTCCCCCACGCAAGCCCTTGAACTCCTTCAGCCCGCGCAGGCGGCGCCATCACAGCTCACCCGTTGGGTCGGCAACACGCCGCTGCTGCCGCTGGAGCGCCTTGGCGCCCACCTTCCGCCGCAACTTCGACTGATGGCCAAGGCGGAGTGGTTCAACCCTGGGGGGTCCGTCAAGGACCGACCGGCGGTCGCCATCCTGCAGGCGGCGATGGGCTCGGGACAGTTGTCGGTCGACAAGATCCTGCTCGACTCGACCTCGGGCAACATGGGGATTGCGTACGCCACGTACGGCGCCGCCCTTGGGCTGCGCCTGCACCTGACGATCCCCTCTAACGCCAGCAGGGAGCGGTTGCAGATCCTGCGGGCACTTGGGGTTGAGCTGACGCTGACTGATCCAACCGACGGTACCGAGGGCGCCCGCCAGGTGGCGGCTGACATGGCGGACAGATCTCCCGATCGCTACCTGTACCTCGACCAGTACAGCAATCCGGCCAACTGGCTGTCCCACTACCAAACCACCGGCCCGGAACTCATCCGGCAGACGAACGGCCAGATCACGCACTTTGTGGCCGGGCTCGGCACCACCGGAACGATGACCGGCACCGGGCGCTACCTGCGGCAAGCTTTGCCGCACGTCGCATGCATCAGTGTTCAGCCGGATGGTCCGTTGCATGGGCTGGAGGGCCTGAAGCACCTGCCGTCGAGTGATGTCCCGTCGATCTTCGACGAGAGCGTCCCGACTCGCACGCTCGCCATCTCGACCGAAGCCGCCTATGCCATGGCCCGCCGCCTGGCTCGCCAGGAAGGCCTGCTGGTGGGTGTCTCGGCGGCGGCGGCGGCGGTCGCCGCCCTCCAGGTGTGCGAAGCGCTGGACGAGGGCACGGTCGTCGCCCTGTTCCCGGATGCAGGTTGGAAGTATCTGGACGCGCCGTTCTGGAGCGCGCCATGACGTTGTCGCTGCCGCGGTCCTTGCTGGATCGGATATGGGACGACGGCCAGGCTCACTATCCCGAAGAGGGAGCCGGGTTGATTCTGGGCAGCCTGTACGGTGACCATCGGCTGGCGTCGAGCCTGCTCCCGCTGGCGAACTCGTTCGAAGCAACCGCCCGCGGCCGCCGCTACCGGCTGGGGGCCGCCGACATGCTTCGCGCCGAAGCCGAGGCCGACCGCCTCGAGCTCGACATCCTGGGCGTGTATCACTCGCATCCCGATCACCCGCCTCTCCCGTCGGAGTACGACTGCCAGTGGGCTCTGCCCTTCTACTCCTACGTCATCACCAGCGTCCGGCAGGGGCGCGCTGTCGAGAGCCGCTGCTGGCGGCTGACAGAGGACCGCGCCGAAATGGTCGAGCAAGCGCTGGAGATCCTGCCCGAGGAGGCCTCATGATCGTTGTTCGCGTTCCTTCTGCACTGCGCCCGTACACCGAGGGCCAGAAGGAGATATCCCTGGAGGCCAAATCGGTCGAGCACGCCCTAGGTGCGCTGACCGACAGTTATCCTGCGCTGAAGACCCACCTGTATGACGAGACTGGCGCACTGCGTCCGTATGTCAACCTGTTCGTCAACGAGGAGGACGTTCGCAGCCTGCAGGGCGCCGCAACGCCCTTGCACCCCGGCGACCGGCTGATGATTGTCCCAAGCATCGCCGGCGGGAAGGAGGCCGAGCCTCTCCCGCTGCAGCCGGTGGCCCACAGCGCCTGCAGATCCTTCAGGTCGGCGCATCCCAGCAGCCTCGTCTGGGCGACGCCTGGAGGGTACTCGCCGTGCCGACTACCTTCCTCATCGATGCTCAGGGCCGAGCGCGCGGCGTGAACCCTGGAGTGGCATCCGAAGCCAGGCTGCTCGGCCAAGTCCGGGCGCTGGGCGAAACCCTCCTCGATCTGCCGCCAGCCCCGGGACTGCCCGTGGAAGCGAAAGAGTAGAATTCATCTCCCATCCGGAGGCGAGGCGCATGCCGGTTCCCACGAGCCACCCCCTCTCCAACGAAGAGATTCTTCGCTACTCCCGTCATCTGCTGATGTCAGAAGTCGGCCTGGCGGGACAGCAGAAGTTGAAGGATTCATCCATCCTGATCATCGGCACCGGCGGACTGGGCTCCCCGGTGTCCATGTACCTGGCAGCTGCCGGCGTCGGACGCATCGGGCTGGTCGACTATGACCGGGTAGACTTCACCAACCTGCAGCGCCAGATCGTCCACGGCACCTCGACCCTGGGGGAACGCAAGGTGGAATCGGCCCGCCGCCGGCTGCTGGACATCAACCCCGCCGTCCAGATCGACGTCTACGACGAGCCGTTTACCTCGGAGAACGCCTTCCGCATCGCAGATCCCTACCACCTGCTCATTGACGGGACCGACAACTTCCCCACCCGCTACCTGGTCAATGATCTGTGTGTTCTCACCCACAAGCCGGACATCTACGGGTCGATCTTCCGCTTCGAGGGGCAGGTCAGCGTGTTCTGGGCCGATCGCGGCCCGTGCTACCGCTGCCTGTTCCCTGAGCCCCCACCTCCCGGGCTGGTCCCTTCCTGCGCCGAAGGCGGCGTGTTCGGGGTGCTGCCGGGGACGATCGGGACGCTGCAGGCCACCGAGGCGCTGAAGGTGCTGCTCGGCATCGGGCGCCCGCTGATCGGAAAACTCCTGGTATACGAAGCGCTGTCGATGTCGTTTGACGAGTTGAGGCTGAAGAAGAACCCGCGCTGCAGAGTGTGCTCGGCCGAGCCGGAAATCACCCGGCTGATCGACTACGAGGCTTTCTGCGGGGTACCCGGCCACGACCGAGAAGGAGATGGCCTGCCGTCGGAGTGGGAGGTCGAGCCGATTGAAGTCTCACGCCGCCTAGCAGCAGGCGAGGCTTTGCTGCTCGTCGACGTGCGCGAGCCACACGAACTGGAGATCTCCCGGATCCCGGGCGCCGACCTGATCCCTCTAGGCCAATTGGCTTCGCGGCTGCACGAGCTGGACAGTGCCCGTGAGATGGTCGTGTTCTGCAAGTCCGGCACCCGCTCGGCGCGAGCACTGGAACTGCTCGCCGGCGCCGGCTTCCGCAAGGTCAAGAACCTGCGCGGCGGGATCAACGCCTGGGCCCAGCAGGTCGATCCGACTCTCCCGCTGTACTAGCCCTGGCTCAGACAGTGCTCCCCTCCCTACCGGGCGAAGCCTGTCGACCCGTCCGGCAGGAAGTCCCCGCCGTTCCCCAACTGCCTGGCTAGCCGGTCGGCTCCAACAAAGCCGACACCGCTGTGCCCTCGGCGTTCTACGCCAAGCAGGAAGGTACCCGCCGGACTGGCGACCGAGACCGGTGCCGGTCAGTAGGGGCCCCCCTGGCGATGGCCTGCAACTTCTTCGACCTCGCCTGCCAGGTGTTCATGGACCGAGTCTCTACCCATCAGAAGCCGTATCGGCGGGTGATCATGGAGAGCTATGGCGCCTCGGTTACCAATAGCCCCTCCGAGCGGACGGCCTGCGACCGCCAGGTCCAAGCCGAGGATCCAGACAGCCCGGGGGCCCTCGGGATCGCGATCTCCGAGGCCGTCGAGGCCGCCGTCACCTCCCAGGGGAAGCGCAAGTACTCCCTCGGCTCGATACTCGGCCACGTGATGATGCCACCAGACAGTCATCGGATTGGAGAGGCGTCAGTAGTTTGAACTGGCTGATGAGGAGCCTAAGGTCGTGATCGGCTGCGTCGGCGTCGGCAGCAATTTCGCAGGCTTCGCCTTGCCGTTCGTTCACCGCAACCTCATCGGGGAGTCATCGGCCCGGCTCATCGCCGTCGAGCCGACCGCCTGTCCCAGCCTGACCCGCGGCCGCTCCACCTACGACTTCGCCGACACGGCCGAGCTGGCCCTGATCGTCAAGCTGCACACGCTCGGTCACCCCTTCGTTCCGCCGGGAATCCGCGCCGGTGGCCTGGCCTGCCGCGCCGGCGCCAGGCCTCGCCCACAGTACGCCCGGGTCAACAGACCGTCATTCATCGAGGACCAAACCCCGTCGGGCCGGAGCTGTGGTAAAAGAACGGCAGTGATCCCGTCGAGCGGGCTCGCTGGCAGAGGCATCCCATGTTGAGTACTCCAAGATTGATCCGACTGGGCCTTCGGCAGTTCGCCGCCGGGATGCTCTCGATCCTCGTCCTCGGTATCCTGAACCGGGTCATGAAGGTCGAAATGGGCCTGCCGCTCGGCCTGATTGGCCTGGTCATCGGCATCCACTACTTCGCTGCATTGGTGGCCATTCCCTATGGCCACCGCTCCGACTCACGACCCTTCCGGGGCTTCCACCGAACGCCCTATATCCTTGCGGGTGCAACCCTGACGGTCCTGGCCACGGCGGCCGCGCCATTCGGCGCCCTGTGGATGCAGGACCAGGCGGGATCCCCGGCCTCCGCCCTGCTGACGGGCCTGATCTTTCTAGCCTTCGGCTTCGGCATCTACTCGGCCGGCACGGCCTACCTGTCTTTGCTGGCAGATCTGACACACGAAGACCTCCGGCCGCGGGCCGTGTCCATCATCTGGTCGATGATGATGCTCGGGATCCTGGCCGGGGTCTTTCTCGGGGTGTGGATCCTGGATGCGTACTCCCCCGACCGCCTCGTGATATTGTTCCTCATCGTCGGCGTCTCCGTGGCCGTGCTGACCGTAACCGCTGTCGCCGGGACGGAACCGCGGGGCGGATCCAGGGCCGCATCCAATGCCCTGCCGCTTCGCCATGCTTGGGGTTTGCTGCAACACAGCCAACAAACACGGCGCTTCTTCCTCTTCCTGATGCTCGGAATCTTCTTTCTCTTCTTGCAGCAGGTCGTGCTTGAGCCGTATGGCGGGGACGTCTTCGGCCTGGACATCCGCGCGACCACGCTCTTCAATGCCTACCAGATGGTCGGGGTGCTCTCCGGCATGGCTGTGGCTGGCGGCTGGCTCGCCCGCCGGATCGGCAACAAGCTGACAGCCGGCGCCGGGCTGGTCTTGGCATCGCTGTCTTTCGCTCTCCTGGCCATCTCCAGCTGGCTGCACCAGCCGGGCTGGCTGGCGCCGGCGATCGTTGTCATGGGCCTGGGGATGGGCCTATTCAACATCGGCGGGCTAGCGCTGATGATGGGGATGGCGGTCAACCGTCTGACCGGACTGTACATGGGCGCCTGGACGTTGGCACAGGCGCTGGGCAATGGCCTGGCGTCGGTCGGCGGAGGATTGCTGTTTGCCCTTGCCCTGAGGATCCTGGGAGACCAGGCGTCGGCCTACGCCAGCGTGTTCGTGATCGAGGCGATCGGGCTGCTGGCGACGACGGCGCTGCTTGGCCGCATCAGCCTAAGCGTTTTCCGGCGAGAGACGGAGAGCTCGCTCCAGACCTCCCCGGCCTGAGCGGGCGGCGGGACTGAATCGCGTCGGACGGACGCTGCGGCAGATCCATGTTTCGCCGCAGGCTGCACGGTGGCTGCGCTCCGAAGTGAATCCTGCCGTCACGAGCACACCGTGCTACACTTGGCGCAAGGTCCGGACATCCCCAGAAGAGAAGGAGCTTCCTATGAAAGGCAATCCCAAGATTTTCGCTGCCCTCAATATGCTGCTGGCCGACGAGCTGACCTCCATCAGCCAATACATGGTCCACTCCGAGACGTGCGCCAATTGGGGTTATGACAAGCTGCATGCGGCGATCGAGAAGCGGGCCATCGACGAAATGCATCACGCTGAGTGGCTCATCGCCCGGCTTATCCTGCTCGAGGGCGCCCCCGTCGTCTCGAAACTCAACCCGATAAAGATCGGCGCCAATGTCGTGGATATGGCCAAGAACGACCTGGAAGCCGAACTGGTGGCGATCAAGGGCTACAACGAATCCATCGGCGTGGCACACGAAGTCGCCGACCAGGCGACTGTCGACCTGCTCACCAAAATCCTGAAGGACGAAGAGAACCACGCTCATTGGTCTGAGGTCCAGCTCGCCCAGGTGGCTCAAATGGGCCTGGAGAGCTACCTCTCGATGCAGTCCAGCGGCGCCTCAGCCTGAACCCCGTCTACCGCCCTGCGGGGTCGGGCATGCACCCGGCCCCGCGAGCTTCTCCTGTGAGCTCACCTCCAAGGCACGCGGTTTCGCTCGGTTGGATCTCCCCGGAGCCGGGCGTGCTGTCTACCGGCTTCCGCAGAAGTCAGTTGCCCCGCCTCGGGCTAGCCCTGGCTTTGGCGGCGCTCGCTGCTTGCGGCCGAACGCCGAGCAGCCCGGCCGCTGGCACAGCAGATCCAGGCCTCGGGCCAACCGAGCGTCCGCCGGTTGCCGTCACGCCCTCGCTTCGGGTCGAACTCCCCTCTCCGGCACTGATCGAGGCCGGCAGGCCGGGAGAAACGACGGTGCTGGGCTTGATCACCAACCGCTCCGACCACGCAGTGGACAACTTGCAGATCCGCGTCTCCCTGATGGATTCCGCAGGCAAACTGCTCGGGCAGCAAGATGTCCCCCCAGCCCTGCGTCACCTCGATGTGGCTGACGTCTCCCCTTATGCCGCGACGTTCCCGGTTCAAGCGGCCTCCGGCATGCGGGCTTCAGCAGAGCTGGTGCAGTATCGGCCTACTCGCCGGGCCAACACCCCCATCCAATCCGAGACCGTCCGGATAGTGCAGCTGCCCGATGGCGACTGGGCAGTGCTTGGGCGTCTCACCAATCCTGGCACATCCAGCGTAGCAGTACGTGAGCTGGCAGTCCTGGCGGTCGATGCACAGGGTCGCCCGACCGGCCTGTTGCCGTGGACTGCTGGTCCCGGCAGGATCCCGCCGCGCGGCAGCCAGCCTTTCCTGGCCATTGGCCCCGCCGGCGAGGCGACGAAGGCCCATATTGGCTATGCCCGCGCCGAACCCGAATCGGGCGCACGCCGCGTCGATCTGAAATTCACCTCCGGCCCGGAGCTGCGCCAAACCAGCCAGGGGGAACTGTACATCACCGGGGCCCTGGAGAACCTGAGCCCAGTGCCGGTCTGGGGGCGGTCCACCGTGCTGTTTCATGTGGACGATCAGCTCGTCGGGCTCGGGCAAGTCCGCTTCCCCCTTCCGATGCCCCCGGGCGAAGTGCGCCCGTTCTCGATCCGTCTCGGGCCGCTGTTCGGGGTCATCCCCGCTGAGCTAGACCCGGCAGGCATCAGCCTGAGCGGCGAGCCGGAATCGCTAGCCGCCACCGCCGCCGAGGCTGCCCTGGTGCCCCTCGACTTGGAGATCGAGAGCTTCGAGTTCACCGGAAGCCGAGCCTTTGTTCGTGGCCGCGTGACCAACCCCTCGGGCCATTCCACGGCCACCCCGACCGTGTTCGCCGCGGTCCGCTCGACGGAGGGCAACATCCTTGGAGCGGCCTGGCAGGTGGTGGCGACGCGTCTCCCGGCGTCGGCCACCCAGCCCTTCAGCCTGTCGATTGACCTGCCGACGCAGGTCAACCCGGCCATGGCGGAGTACGACCTGCGGGCGCTGGGGACGGAGGTCGAGCGCTAGGACCTCGAGCCGAGGACGAGGGTCGCCGGCATGGCTGCCGGGTCGATGCCACTGGCCGGGCTCCTCCCAGTGCCCGCGCTGCAGGCTTCGCCAGCGGCTGCTCCGGGCCATCCGCCGGGCGCACCGAAGCGCTTCTGGTGATCGCTTCCCCCTCGTCCGGCCAGTTCCCGACCGCGATCGACGATGACCCTCTGATATACTCCTGGGTTGCCCCGGATCACCGGGGCAGTGCCTTGCCAAATGACATTCGCCCAGCCGAACCGAGACGGGTGGCAGGCACTGCCCCGCCGCGAGCGATGAAGAGGAACCCAAATGGACAAGAGGGAATTGCTCCGGATGTACCGCGAAATGGTCGTGGTGCGCCGGCTGGAGGAGCGTTCGGCCGAGCTGTATCAGCAAGGCAAGATCGGCGGCTTTCTGCACCTGTACATCGGCCAGGAGGCGGTCTGCACGGGGCTGATCTCGGCTCGCAGACCGGAAGACCGGGTGATCACCGCCTACCGTGACCATGGGGTCGCTGTCGCCTGCGGCATTCCCGTCCAAGAGGTGATGGCGGAA
>JALHUE010000142.1 GCA_022866145.1 Anaerolineales bacterium
AGGCCGTATGCCCGCCCCGAATTCATCAATCTGACCGGTTTGTATGCCGGCTCGGAGGGGACACTGGGCATCCTGCGGCAGGCTGTGCTCCAAATCGTCCCGCTGCCGGGGAGTTCGGTGCTGGTCGTGCTGCCATTCGCCAGTGTGACTCAGGCCTGTGAGGCGACGCCCGAGATCCTCCGCTCGCGCCCGGCTTCGGTTGAGCTGTTGCCTCGCTCGCTGCTCGAGCGGGCGCGTGCCATCCCGAGCTACTCCCGCAAGCTTGGCTTCGTGAATGGCGACCCCGAGGCGCTTCTGGTCATCGAGTACTCGGCCGGGACTCAGGCCGAAGCCCTGGCGGCAGCCGGGCGTCTTCCGCCCGAAGGAACAATCCTCGCCGATCCCGGCGCCCAGGCCGACCTGTGGGCGGTCCGCACGGTGGGGTTAGGGCTGCTGATGTCCGTCCCGGGGGACAGCAAGCCGGTCGAGTTCATCGAGGACGTTGCGGTTCCAGTGGAGCGGTTGGGCGAGTACACCCGGCGAGTGGACAGCATCCTGCGCCAGCACGACACCACCGGGGAGTGGTATGCGCATGCCTCTGCCGGCTGCCTGCACATGCGGCCGGTCCTGAATCTGAAGTCGGCCGAGGGTGTGGACGCCATGCAGGGGATCGCGCAAGCGGTTGCCCAGCTTGCGCTGGAGATGGGCGGCGCGTTGTCCGGCGAGCATGGAGATGGGCTCTCTCGCACCCGGTTCAATGAGATGCAGTTCGGGCCGGAGCTGATGCAGGCCTTCCGGGACGTGAAGGCGGCCTTCGACCCGGCGGGCCTGCTGAACCCGGGCAAGGTCGTGCCGGATGGCGTATGCGGCGGGGCGCGTGAGGCCGGGCCCTCGCTGCGCTACGGCCCGGCCTACCAGGCGGCGGAGGTGGCCACGATCATGGCCTTCGGCCGCGAGGGGGGCTTCGCTCCGGCCGTCGAGCTGTGCAACGGTGCCGGAGTCTGTCTGAAGGCGCAGGGGGTGATGTGCCCCTCCTACCAGGCTTCGCGCGACGAGTCAGCCTCGACCCGCGGGCGGGCCAATCTGCTGCGGGCGGCGTTGTCAGGACGGCTTGGGACCTCCGGCCTGGTTTCAGAGGAGGTCTTCCAGGTCCTCGACCTGTGCCTGGAATGCAAAGGCTGCAAGGCAGAATGCCCCTCGGCCGTGGACATGGCACGCCTGAAGGCCGAGTTCCTGAACGCCTGGCAGGCCGAGCACGGACTGCCGCTGCGCAGCCGGCTATTCGGCAATATCGCCCGCCTCAGCCTTGCCGGGACGCGAATAGCCCCCGTGGTGAACGCGGTCTCCCAGTGGCGCCTCGTGCGGAGGATGGGTGAGGCGGTCCTCGGGGTTGCCCACCAGCGAAGCTTCCCGCCCTTGGCCGACCGCCGGTTCTCGCAGTGGTTCGCCTCCCGCCAGCCTGCCGGCGGAGATGTCGATGTCGTCCTGTTTTTGGATACGTACACCGAGACCATGGTCCCGGAGATCGGGATGGCGGCAGTCGCGGTCTTGGAGGCAGTGGGATGTCGGGTCCAATTGGCGGCGGGCCAGGTGTGCTGCGGCCGGCCGATGATCTCCAAAGGAATGCTGCGCCAGGCGCGGCAGGCGGCCGAGCGCAATCTGGCTGCACTGCATGGCTTTGCCGAAGCCGGGATTCCGATCCTCGGGCTCGAGCCGTCGTGCATCCTGACGTTGCGCGATGAGTACTTGGAGTTCTTCCCCTCCGACCCCCGAGCCCAAGTGATCGGCCATCAAGCGATGTTGATTGAGGAGTATTTGACTCGGCCTGGCGCCGACGGCGAGAAGCCCATCGCCCGCCTGCCGTCCTCGGGCCGGACGGCGGCGGTCGCCCTCCACGGGCACTGCTATGTCAAGAGCCTGGTGGGCTCGGGGCCAACGCTCGAGATGCTGGGGCACGCCGCTGACATGGTGGACGAGATCGAGTCCGGCTGCTGTGGAATGGCAGGATCGTTTGGCTACGAGCGCGAGCACTACCAATTGTCGCGGCAGGTAGCTGAGCTGTCTTTGCTGCCGGCCGTGCGCCTGGCGCATGAATCGGGGAAAGCGGTGGCGGCAGCCGGGATGTCCTGCCGGAGCCAGATCCACGACGGCACAGGA
>JALHUE010000143.1 GCA_022866145.1 Anaerolineales bacterium
CGCCAGACGTGGGACGACGAACGGCCGATCACTGCCAGCGTACGGGCCTGGGACCTGAGCACCTGTCGCAGGCTGTCCGTCCGCCTCAGCATATCGGCCGGGCCTTGGTTCAAGACGGTCTCCAGAAACGGACCCAGGTCTGGATGGCCCGACAGCAGGAAGGCATCGGCCGGCGTATCGATGTCGGCCCGGGTGGCGGCGCGGGCGGGGAGAGGCTGGACGGTGCAGCCGGTTTCTTGCTGCAACCGCCATCCCACCGGGTTGTCATTCGGGATTGAGGCTGCCAGCGGCACGAGCAGCGAGCCATCGTTGATCACAAACCAGTCGGTCGAGTACAGGTTGTTGACGGCTGCCGTCGGCCGGGATTCGTCGGCCACCGCAAAGGCAGCCGCCAAGGCAGTCGTGTCGGCCAGTGGCGCACTGGCGCCCCCGAAGTAGGCCAGGCCGGAACGGCCATGCCCTGCGGCGAACTCCGCCAGAACGGCGCCGAAGTGAAAGGCGTCTTGCGAGGCGCGCCACAGGCTTGCCCCTGCGTGCGCCAGGCGCTCCGCATCCGCCGGCCGGGCAGCCAGGGAGAACACCTGGGAAACACCCTCTTGCTTCTCGAGGCGGCTGAGAAGATCGAGAGCGGCCGCCAAGCGCACTTCTCCCATCCAGGCCTCGGCGGGTGTGGGCCCGGCTGGCGGTAGGAGCATCAGCACCGGAATAGGGCGGGGCATGGGCAGAGCGTCGGAAGCCGGCGAAGGGGCCGCCGGCTTCCGAGCCAGCAGGGCTAGGCGACCTCGGTCTCGATCAGACCGAGCGTTCCATCCCGGCGGCGGTACAGGACGTTGACCGCGTTCGAGCTCGTGTTCAGGAAGACAAAGAAGTCAGTGTGCCCGATAAGCTCCATCTGTTCAACGGCCTCGTCCTCATCCATCGGTGACAGCGGGAAGCTCTTGCGGCGGCTGATCGTGTGTTGGATCTCGAGCGGCTCAGCCTCAGGATCGGCACCGGCCTCGGCCGCGGTGCGGCCGTCCCCGCGCCCTCGCCAGTGACGACCCCTATATCGCTCGACCTGGCGGTACATCTTTTCCATGACGGCATCAATCGAGGCATAGATGTCATCGGTCCGCTCTTCGGCTCGCAGCATCACCCCCTTGCCGCGAACGGTCAACTGCGCCACCTGTCGGTCGGCGCTGCTGCGGGCCGACTTGTCGTATGCCAGGTCGACCTTGGCTTCTTCCAGAATGTCCAGATAGCGATCGAGCTTGCTGGCCTTCTTCGTGGCGTATTCTCGCAGCCGGTCATTCAGATCCAGGTTGTGAACGCTAATTTCCACCGCGACGGTCATGCTGCCTCCTTGAGGGCCGCCTCACCCGACTAGGTGCTACGCTCGTCCGACGCTCACTCCCACGACCTGCCTGCATCCGGCCTGGCGCACGGCCTCGGCGCAGGCGATGAGCGTCGCTCCGGTCGTCAACAGATCATCGACTAGACAGACCGTCCGGTCTTGCACAAGCTGGGGCCTTGCCTGGAATGCCCCCTGCACATTCTCGCGGCGAGCGTTGGCGTCCAAGCCCACCTGCGATCGCGTTTCACGCGTCCGTTGGATGGCATCGGGCCGAAACTCGATGCCAAGTCTCCCTGCCAGGCTGGAGGCGATGAGGGCGACTTGATTATACCCTCGCTGACGCTGCCTGGCCCTGCCCAACGGCACGGGGACGACGAGCTGCAGTTCCCAGCCGGCCTGCTGCACCACCTGCCAGAGCCATTCGCCCATGACCGCAGCCATCTCGCGCGAGGGCCGGTACTTCAACCTAACCACAGCCCGCGCCAGAGGCCCGTGATACCGGGCAAAGGACCGCAGCGGCAGGAAGATTGGCGACTGCTGGCAGCGCCGACACATCCCCGGCCCGGTTAGCGGCTCGCCGCACGCCGGACAGAGCGGCACCTGTAGACGCTGCAGCGAGGCATCACACTCCGGACACCACACGCTGCCACCGCTTCCACACCCCAGGCACCGGGCGGGAAAAACAAGCTCCAGCAACAGCTGGAGCCAAGTCGTGCGCCGATCGTGCGTAAGCCTTCCTCCTGCCTGGCGCCTTGTGCCGCCTGCTGGCGATGATGGCCTGCCGGCCAATCCGCCCTAGCCCCCTGAGAATCCCAGGATCCCGCCGAGCGCCGAGCCCATCATGCTGGCCGCGGCCGGGCCAAGCAGGATGATCATGATCGACGGGAAGATCAGCAGAGCGATCGGAAAGACCATCTTGATGGGGAGCTTGTGGGCTTCCTCTTCCGCCATCTGGCGGCGCCGGACGCGCATCTGGTCCGACTGGATTCGGAGAACCTTGGCCATGCTGACGCCCAGCTGCTCGGATTGGATGATGGCCGCCACGAAGCTGGTCATCTCGGTCACCTGCAGCCGATCCGCCATATCCCGCAAGGCATCACGGCGCAGCTTCCCCAGCCGTATCTCCTGGATCACCCGTCCGAATTCGAGGGCAAGGTCGGTCTCCCATTTCTCATGCACCTTGGCCATGGCGGCGTCAAACCCCAGCCCTGCTTCCACGCAGATCGTCAGCAGGTCTAGGGCGTCAGGCATAGCGCGAAAGATCCCTTTCTGACGTCGGGATACACGGCTGCGAAGCCACAGGTCCGGGAAGAAGAACCCCAGCGCCGCGAAGAGCACGGACAGCCCCAGGCCTTGGAGAAAGTTGCGCTTCGTCGTCAGGTACACAATCAGGATGGCGCCGGCGAACAGCCCGGCCAGCACGAAGCGCAGCGACAGGAAGAACGCCGGATCGATTTGCAGGCCGGCGGTCTCGAGGCGCTTCTTGGCCGACTCCAGCGTCGCCTGCGGCGTGAAGCGCGCCGCCAGCTTCCCGATCCGGTTGAGCATGGGGACGATGACGCGTTCCTGGAATCGCTCTGAGAGCTCAATCTCTTCCAGCGTCGCCGGTTCGTCCCGGTCGGCATAATTGGCCAGGCGATCCTGAATCGAGTTCTTGGCCTCCGGCGAACGGACGCCAGCCACGACCAGGACAATGGCCCCGACAAGCGCCAACGCGAGAATGATCGCTATCACCATGGGCTCGTATCTCCTGACCCTGCTCGACGAGCCAGCCCCGGGGGTACCGCGGCTGGCACTAGATGTCGATCTTGACCATTTTCTGTACGATGGCGAAACCCGTTCCCACCAATCCGACAGATATGCAAACCCAGGCGATGCCACACATCCCTGAGTCCATAAACACAGGCACCCCGACCTTGAAGGGCTGTTTGATGTACTCGGGGTTGATAGCCAGCAGCAGGAAGAAGAGAGCGATGGGCATGCCACTGATCACCCAGGCCGTAGCGCGGCCCTGGGCAGTCAGGGCCGCGATCTCGCCCTTGATGCGAACGCGCTCGCGGATGACGAAGGAAATCGTGTCCAGGATCTCGGCCAAATTGCCGCCGACTTCGCGCTGGACGTTGACGGCCGTAATGACCAGGTCAAGGTCCTCGCTCTGGATCCGCCGCAGCAGGTGATCCAGGGCGTCTTCCATCGACAGGCCAAGCTGCATCTCCTGCACCACCCGCCGGAACTCGTCGCAGATCGGGGGGGGCAGTTCGCGGCTGACGGCTTCCATCGCCTGAAGCGTGGAGTACCCCGCCCGCAACCCGTTGACCACCAAGTTCAGCATGTCGCCGAGCTGCTGGTCGAACATCTTCAGCCGGCCCTTCTGCGCCCGGGAGACATACATTTGCGGCAACAGGTAGCCAAGGACTAGGCCGACGATGGCGAAGATCGCGTTCTTGCCGAGCACGAAGGCGACCAGCGCCACCAGCACGGCGCTGATCAGCTGGGCGGCGATGTACTCGGCCGGGCGGAGCTTAATGTCGGCGCGGGCCAGGGTGCGGGAGATCTTGCTGAAGCGGTCGGTGCCTTCCCCCAGCCGGTTGAGGAAGTCGCTCAGGGCGGTGGTGCGCCGTTGCTTCGTCTTTACCTCAATCTCGGCCGTCGGCATGACCATGCCGCCCGTCTCCGCGTAGCGGCCCAACCGTTCTTCGACGACTGTTCTTCGGCCGACGAGGGAACTGACAACTCCAGCGCCCAGCAGGATCAGGCCGAGGCCGGCCCCGATGGCGAGGATCAAGTTGGGCAGGTCCATTGCCTAGTAGCGGCTCCTATCGCCGACACCAAAGATCGAGGCCGGAAGGCGGATCCCGGCCGCCTCGATCTTATCCATGAACCGCGGCCGCAGGCCGGTCGGGCGCAGGCGGCCAATGACTTTACCGTTCTCAAACCCGGTCTGCTCGAAGACGTAGATGTCGGTCATGGTAATGACATCGCCTTCCATCCCCTGGATCTCGGCGATGTGGCTCACCTTGCGGGTGCCGTCGCGCAAGCGTTCAACGTGCACCACCAGTTCCAGGGCTGAGGCGATTTGCTCCCGGATCGCCCGGATCGGAAGCTCCATGCCCGCCATCAGGGTCATCGTCTCGATACGCGAAAGCGTATCGCGGGGGCTGTTGGAGTGGGCGGTGGTCATCGATCCCTCATGGCCGGTGTTCATCGCCTGGAGCATGTCCAGCGCTTCTTCGGAACGGATCTCGCCGACGATGATGCGGTCGGGACGCATTCGCAGCGAATTGACCACCAGGTTCTGGATGGTGACTTCGCCCCGGCCCTCGATGTTCGGGGGGCGCGATTCCAGGGTGACGACGTGCTCCTGCCGCAGCTGGAGCTCGGCGGCGTTTTCGATGGTGATGATCCGCTCATTGGACGGGATGTAGGCGGAGAGCAGATTGAGGAAGGTCGTCTTCCCCGAGCCGGTGCCGCCCGAGACTACCATGTTGATCCGTCCGATAACGCACGCCTTGAGGAACTCCATTGCCTCCGCCGTCACCGTCCCCCACTCGACCATCTGCTCGACCGTGATCGGGATCTTGGCGAACTTCCGGATGGTCAGGGTGGGGCCAACCAGGGAAATCGGCGGAATGACGGCGTTGACGCGGGACCCGTCGGTCAGGCGGGCGTCAACGTACGGGCTGGACTCGTCGATGCGCCGGCCCAGCGGAGAGACGATGCGGTCGATGATACGCATCAGATGGTCATCACTCTCGAAGGCGGCCGGCTCGCGGTAGATCTTGCCGGCGCGCTCGATGTAGATGTTCTTGCCGCCGTTGACCATGATCTCGGTGATGCTCTCGTCCGCCAGGAGCGGCTCGAGCGGGCCCAGGCCCAAGATCTCCGCCACAATCTGCTCGAACAAGCGGCGGCGTTCCGGCCGCGAGAGGACGATCTTCTCTTCGGTCAGGATGCTTTCGAACAGGTCCTCAATCGTCTTGCGCACTTCGGCTGTCTGGCTGACATCCATCGATGGGTCGAGCTCCGCCAGCAGCTTGTTCTGGACGCGGGCCTTCAGGCCATGATAGGGATCGCCGCGAGGTTCGTTCGGCATGGCGACCGGGCGCGGCCGAGCCTGCTGCAGGCGGGTGGTGCCGGCCGGAGCGGCCGCCGCCCCGGTCTGAACCGCCGGTCGCTGGGCCTCTTTCTCGATCTTGCTCAGCAAGGACATCGATCCACCTCCTCAAATACCTCGGGCCTGCCAGCTAGCGGGCGAACAGCCGCGGCCGTTCCGCCACCGGCTCTTCCGTTTCTTCCTCGGCCGGCTCCGCCAGCAACCTCTCCTTCACCGACGCCACCAGTTCCAATAGATTCTTGGCCGGTATCTTGGACTTATCTCCGAGCAGCAGCGGCACGCCCTTGTTGATCGAGGTGGTAACGACCTGATCAACGAAGGGAATCTCGGCATCGACCGACTTCTTCAGGTTCTCGGCGACTGCCGAGGCGGCGATCCCGCTGCGCTTGTCCATCTTGTTGAGAACAAAAAACACGCGCTCCCGGGGCATTCCCAGAATCCCCGCCAGGTCGAGGAACAAGCGCGCATCCTTGATGGCCGGGATCTCGGGTGTGGCCACCGCCAGGATCAGGTCGGATTCGTCCAGGATCGCCAGGGTCGTGTCGTCCATGGTGGAGGACGTGTCCACAACCACATAGGCGAACACCCCTTTCAGCCAGCGCAGCACGGGCCGCACCTGGTCGGCATGGATTTCGTCGGCCATCTCCGGCCGCGGCGGTGCGGGCAGCACCCGCAGACCCGAGCTGTGCGACATCAAGATCTCGTCGACGAATTCTCGGTCGAGTTCCTCGGCGCGTGAGGCCAGGTCAACCATGCTCAACTTTACCTGCATGTTCAGGAAGACCGAAACGTCGCCGAACTGAAGGTGGCCGTCGACCAGTACTGCCGGCGTGTTTTCGGCGTTCAGGCCAATAGCCAGGTTGGTGGCCAGGGTTGTGCACCCCACCCCGCCCTTGGGGGAGTACACGGCGATCATCTTGCCGCCGGTGACCACGGGCTGCCCCAACGGCCCGGTGGAGGGGAAGGCGCGGGTGCTTTTTTGCCGCTCTTCCTTCTCGATCGCGGCAAGTCCGTTCTGCCGGACCGAGGTGATCAGCTCCTCGGTTGAGGGTGGCTTGGGGATGAAGTCGCTGGCGCCGGCCCGCATCGCCTCGCGCATGTAGTGAGGTTCGTTCTGCACCGAGACGATGATGATCTGAGCGAACTCGACGTCCTTCAACAATTCGCGGGTGACGCTGATGCCGTCCATGTCGGGCATGTTGATGTCCATGACCACGACATGCGGGCGGGTGGCTCGGGCGATCTCGAGCCCCTCCTGCCCGGTGCGTGCCGCGCCCACGACCTCGATGTCCTTCTCGAATTGAAGGAGCTTGCGGATGTTCTCGCGGAACTCCGCAATATCATCGACGATCAGGACGCGAATGCTCTCGGCACTCGGCTCAGGCATGCAGCGCTCCGGGCCCTGGCCTCCGTCCCCCTCCGGCTACTGCGGTGGCGCCGGCGGCGGTGCATCGTTCGGGAGCACCGGCGTGATGGGCTGGTTGAGGCGCGGCTCGACGCCGAAGTTCAGCGGCTCAGGCACCTCGATCCGGTAGTTCTCGAACAGGTAGCCGAGAGTGACGCTGGTGGTGGTCGTGGCCGTGACGTCGTTCGGCCCGCGCAGGGTGAACACCATATCCAAACCGGCCTTCATCGCCCAGTTCAGAGCCAGCGCATTCTGCGGCGAGACGATCAGGGTAATCACATCCGGGGGTCGAACGGTCGTTGTCTGCTGCTCCGAGCCAGCGGGCGCGCCAACTCCTCCCGGCTGGACCGACGCCAATTGGCCGAGCGCCTCCTCGTCGGCGGTCTTGAAGGAGCCGACGTGCAGCACGGTCGCGTTCTCAATCAGCCGCTGAGAGACCAGCCTGGGGCGCTGGGCTTCGGTCGGTTGCTGGTACAGAGGCACATCGGTATCCTGCACGATTTCGAGCTTGCCCATGGGTGGCGGCTCAGGGTTGGTGCACTCCGGGCCGCGTTCGCCCTGCGTGAGATCCGTACAGGCGTAACCCGTGAGGTTGCCCCCATCCTGCCCGAGGAGCAGCATCGTGTCGTTCGGGAGCAGGGTCTGGAAATCCTCATCCAGATCCAGCACCACGGCGCTGACGATGACATCCACTTTGTCGCCACCGCGCAGGGCGTAGGCGACGCTCGACAGGCGCGTGATCGGGACGGAGATCGCCGTGAAGCCGGGAGGGATGGCGACCGCCGCCACGCTTCCCGCTCCCAGCAGCTTGCCCGGTTCCTCAGTCAGCATGTTCTGGGTGACGGGCAGGCCGCGGGCGATGTCCAGCCGGGCATACTTGCCTGTGACCTGGCTGACGTCTGTCAGCATGGTCTCGACGATCAGATCACGCGGGTACGGGGAGACGACCACGGCATTCTCGGGGATGCTCGAGCCGCGGGCGATGTCCTGAGCCGCGATCACGATCGTCCCGATATCCGCCGGCGCCTGGGGGCCATCCGACGGGCCGGAGCCAGCGCCGCCTGAGAAACGCCTCAGAACCAGGAACGCCGCCAGCACCCCCAGCAGCAGTACCATGGCGACCAGGATCAGCATTCGTCCGCGGCGCATAGTCCCTCCTTAGGCAGTCACGCTCAAGATGCCACCGTCTGGCAATAATACAGTCTGCAAGTCCTTTGTCAAGCCAAAGGCGTCGGACCAGGCAAGCCGGATCGACGCTTCCCCTTCGACACATGGAGCCCTATCGCCGATAGGGCTCCATCTCAGCTCGTGCTCAGTCCGTCCCTCTCCGGCTTCGCCGGACAGGGCGCTAGATGTTGGTGACGATGTTGCTGAACACGTTGCCGATGGCCGGTCCAAGCAGCGCAAGGATGACGATGACAACGACCGCAACCAAGACGAGAATCAGCGCGTACTCGACCAGGCCCTGACCTTTTTCTCTCGGGGCAAACAACATGGCGCTTCCCTCCTTTCCCTCGGATCTCCTGTTGTTTCCAGGGTGCCCTCATTATAGGGAGCCAGGAGGGAGCCTCTCAATAGGACCTCGGTCCGCGCCGCCTCTGCCCCACCGGCCGGCCGGCCGCCCCGCGGGCCTTACAGCTGCCTTGCTCACTCCACCGGAATGGCAAAGGCAATTCGCGTGCCACTTCCTGGGGTGGATTCGATTTCCAGACTGCCGCCGACCTGCTGGATCCGCTTGGCCAGGCGCTTCAGGCCCCTCTCCGGCGCGGCCTCCGACAGCACGGCCTCCCGGTCAAAGCCTCGGCCGTTGTCCTCGACGCTGACCCGGATCTGGGCCACATCCATGTCCAGGCTGACCTTGGCCTGGGTCGCCTGGGCATGGTCCCGGATGTTCCCCAACAGGGTCTGTGCAGCCCGGAAGATCAGAACCTCCCGGTGGGACTCCAGCCGGCGCTCCGACCCAGTGACGACCACTGTCAGCGCCAATCCGGTCTTGTCCTTGAAGGCGTCGGAGTAGCGGCGAACGGTCGGGACCAGGCCGAGGTCGTCGAGCATCATTGGCCGTAGGTCGAAAATGAAATCGCGGACGGTGGCGAAGGTGGCGTTGGCCGAGGTCTTGAGCGCCACCAGTTCCTGCCGGGCCTGCTCCTGGTCGACGGTGAACAGCCGCAGGGCGATTTCGATCTGGAGGATGAAGTTGGCCAGTGACTGGGCCGGGCCATCATGGATCAGCCGCGAGATCTTGCGGCGTTCCTCTTCCTGGGCCTCGATGATCTCTTCGATCCCGATGGCTGCCTCCGGCGCAGCCGACCCGGGCAGGGGCTTGGCGCCGCCTTCCAGCAGCCCGATCGTGCGCTCGGCAAAAGCCCCGTAGTTCTTCAGGTGCGCCTGGTCGGCCTGCAGCTTCTCCAGCTGGCCCCGCATGGTGAACAGCCGCTGCTGGGTGTCCATGGCCTTCTCATACGAGGCTTTGATGTCCTCGCGCGGGACGGTGTCGAAGTGGGCCTGCAGCTGATGCAGTTCGCCGGCGGCGGAGGTGTTGCGCTGGGCCAGCTTGTCGACCTCACCCTGGCTCTGCGCCACCAGCAGGCCGATCTCCTTGGCCTGGCGTTGCAGGGTGGCGAGTTCGGCCCGAGCCTCCTCGATGAAGGCTTCAACTGGGCTGGGTTCCGTAGGCTCTGCTCTCTGGGCCATGGCTGATCTGCCCTACTTGCGTGTGTCCTGAAGGCGCACCCAACCGTGACGGAGGGCGTAGACCGCCGCCTGCGTGCGGTCCTCGACGTCGAGCTTGTGCAGAATGGCGGTCATGTGGTTCTTTACCGTCTGGTGACTGATCCCCAGACGACCGGCGATCTCCTTGTTGCTCAGGCCCCGGGTGACATACTGCAAGATCTCCATCTCGCGGGGCGAGAGAGGCGAGAAGGCTTCGACCTCCCCGTCCAGGTGAGGGCGGCGGACGCTCTCGATGCCCTCCTCCAGCCACTGTGCCAGCCCGTTGCTGTCGTACACCTGGTCGCCGACGACGTAGAAGCCGCGCGCCACCTGACGGATGACGTCGACCAGCTTGCCAGCCTGGATGTCTTTCGAGCAGTAGGCGGCGGCGCCAGCCCGAACCCCATGCAACACCTGCTCGACATCGTCGTAGGCCGTGAGCAGAACGACGGCAGTCCCCAGGCGCTCGGTCGCCACCTGGCGGGTGAGCTGCATGCCGTTCATGCCCGGGAGGTTGACATCGATCAGGGCGACATGCGGCTGCAGTTCCTTGATCAAGGGTAGAGCCTCCTCGCCGCTGATGCTTTCCCCGATCACGTGCAGGTCGGCCTCGCCGTTGATGACGTTGCGTACGCCTTCACGGAAGAGCGGGTGGTCGTCGACAATGAAGACACCGATCTTGTCCATCGCGTTCTCCGCCACCGCTGGATTGCGGCGAGTATAGCACACGGGTCCTCAGGACAACAAACTCACTCCGGTGGCCAGGCATACACCGCCATGTTCTCCCCACCGGCGCCGGGGCTGTAAGACCCGGAGCTGGCGTAAACCGATGTCCCGCGCGCGCTCAACCTGGGATACCAGCCCGGGAAGGTCATCAAGTAGGCCGCACCCTCCCGACTGAGCCACGCCTCCAGGGCAGGCTCATCGCGCAGGATCGGGATGGCCTCGGCAGAGGTCAGGCCAGCCAGGTCCAGGATCGGCCGATCGCCAAAGTAGCCCAGGGCACCGATATCGTGCGCCGCGATCAGCGAACCGGCGGGCGTGTTCGCCCGGATCCAGTCGGCTGTGTCCACCATCTCGGTCTCGATGATCGCCACGTCCTGGCCATAGGCGCGTGCGCCGATGACGACGAAGGCCGCCGACACCACAGCCAAGGTTATGACCCAGACCCGTGAGGCAATCCGGCGCACTGGGCTGGTGGATCCGAGATCGGCCCAGAGCATCAGCCCTTCCACGCCCAGGACGATCACGATCGGAATGACCGGCATGGCGTACCGTCCGTGTTGGTAGACCACGGGTAGACGCAGGGCGAACAGGACAAGATAGCCCACAGCCCAGACCAGGGGAGCCAGGCGAGCCGTCCGCCGTGATCGCAGGCCGTGCACGGCCGACAAGACCAGACCGGGGACAAGCACGATTCCTACTCCCACCAGCGGAGATCGGAGCTGGGCGAAGAGGCGCAGCCAGTACGGATCGTGCTGCAGTTCGCTGTATTCCAAGGTCTTGGCGTAGAGCGTGCTGGGGAAGGCCGTCCCGGCGGCCGCAGCATTCAGGGCGAAGTAGGGCAGCGCCACCAAGCCCACGCCAATGGCGTACATCGCTGCCGCTTTGGCGACCGGGCCTGGCCGGTGCTCCGCGCCTGCCAGGGCGTGCACCACCACCGGGAGGACCAATGTCAATGCGTCCGGCCGAACCCACACGGCGATGGCTGTGATCCCGCCCACGAGCCACGGCGCCCGCTCATCGTCCATGGCCCATAGCGCCAGCAGAACCAGCCAGCTGAAAAGCAGCGTCTCCATTCCTGACACGGCTGCCCAGCCGAGATGCCACTCGACCGCGATCAGCAGGCCGACTGCCCAGGCGCCTGCCGGCATCCCCGGGTTCCGTCGAGCAAACCACCTCCCTCCCGACCATGCCAGCCCGAGCCAGATCGCCCCACCGAGAGCGTACGCCCAGGTCAGGTGCGGGATGCGCAAGCCATAGCCGACCGTCAGCAACAGCGTCCAGAGTGGAGCGGTCGAGCCCGCGCTCGGTTGTCCCGGGACGAAGGACCATTCGCCGAGCCGGGCAAGGTTGCGAGCATAGGTCTGATGGATCCAGGCATCGTCCAGTGGGAAGCCAAGACGGAGCACCCCGGCGCTGCTAGCGAGAAACACAAGCATGCAGATGGCGACGAAAGCCGCCAGGACAAGAGGCTGCGCTCGCTGCCCGGGGTCTTTCATTCGGCCTCGCCCGGCGGCCCAATCCGGAACAGGTAGACCGGTGTCCCCTGGGGCGAAACTGCCTGGGCCCTCAGGGTAAGCCCGGCTTGCGACGTCGGCTGGTCATACAACCAGGCGAGATCTATGGGGTGGTCGGCTTCGAGCACGACCCAGGCCGCATCGTAGGCGGCAGCGGCTTGCAGAAGCGCGGCAAGATCACCGTCGGGGATCGGGATCACCGGCGAATCTACCGCCAGATACAGGCCGGGCGGATCGTTGGCGGCGATTGCCCCCGCCGTCCCTCGGATCTCAGGGAAGGCCCTGGCGATGGCCTGGTGACGCGCCTGGTTGGCCTGCCAGGCCCATCCACCGGCGACAGGCGCTACGGCCCGGGAGTGAAAGACCCACAGGCTGACCATTGCCGCCAACACGATGCAAGCGATGCCGAATCCGCGCCCGGCGCGCCCGGCATCCCACCCGCGCCGCCGAACGCCGACTTCGATGACCGCCGACAGCCCCACGGGTGCGACAGCCCACAGGAACGGCATCACCGCCGTGCTGGAGTGGAAGAACCCGCCACGCGGCCCGGCAAAGGGAAAGACGAAGGACATCATCAGCAGCAACAACGCCAGGTAGAGCAGGTTCGATCGGATGTACGGATGGCTGCGGCTTCGCCAGGCCCCGAGCGCCATCAGGGGCGCCAAGAAGACCAACCCGTTCACCACCACCAACGTCTGCAGATTCGACCAAAGTGCGGCCAGCCGCACACCGGCGATGGCACCGGCGCCGCTCGCCCACCAGCGGGCGGCCGTCAGCCCCGCCGCCGGGAAGGCATACAGGTCATCGTAGTCGGTGAACCACAGCGAGCGGCTCAGTCCTGCGGCGAAGGGACTCCCCACAACCATTTGGTTTCGAGCCCACCACGGCAGCATGATCAGCCCATACCCGACGACCAGCACGGCTGCACCCCGCAGGCGGGCGCCCGAAACCGTCAGGGCAGCCGCCAATCCTACGACCAGCATTAGCAGCCCATCGGCTCGGATCCAGTGGCACAAGGCGGCCAGCACCCCGGCCAGCAACCACCTTCCGCTGGTGGGCGCTTGGCGAGCGCTGGCGATGGCGAAGAGGGTGGCTGCGCCAACCCAGGCATACAGCGCGAAGGCATCGGTCGTCAGGAAGAAGGCAAGGAAGAAGCCCGGGAAGAGCGCCAACATCCCCGCCATCATCGCCCGGTCCCTGGCATGGAACAGCTGCAGGCTGAGCCAGGCGACGAGCATGGGCAGGGTGGCGGTCAGGAGAATTGAAGGCAGCTGGGCTGCCCGGAAGCTGTCGCCGAAGGCCGCCATGGCCGCAGCTGCGAGCAGGCTGACTCCGGGCATCCAGTACATGTTTGATGGGTGCGGGATGCCCGC
>JALHUE010000144.1 GCA_022866145.1 Anaerolineales bacterium
GCACGCGCGAAAGCAAGCAGCAGGTGCAAACCATGATGGACCTGCTGGCCTACGCCGATGGGACCAACGACCTGATCGCCATTGGCGATCGGATCGGCGCGCCAGCCTGGGAGTTGCACGCGCTGGCCGTCAAGCTGGGCAAAGCAGGCGTGCTCGAAGGGGTCCGGTAGATCAGCCGATTGGGAATCCTCGGATGGCGTCGGAGAAGCGGGTGAGTGGAGAGCCGCCGTCAGGCGCCGCACGCCAGCGCTGGACTTCATCCCGCTGGGCGCAGCTGACCCCGCAGGCCGTTCCGGTCCTGCTGGTAGTGTTATTCGCCCTGACGGTGCTGCTGTTCTTTCCGTTCCGCTTCGCCTTTGAACTGGACCCCGACGAGGGCATCCAGCTGATGAAGGCCTTCCTGCACGCGGCTGGGCACCCACTGTACAGCCAGGTGTATAGCGATCAGCCGCCGCTGTTCACGCTGCTGCTGAGCTCGTTGATCAAGGCCTTCGGTGCCAAGGTCCTGCCGGCCCGGCTGGCGGTGCTGTTCTTCTCCATAATCCTGCTGACGTCGGCCGCGGAGCATCTGAGGCAGATGTGGTCATGGAAGCATTCGGCTGCGGCCGTGGTTCTGCTTGTGCTGGTCCCCACCTACGCCCAGCTGAGCGTGTCGGTCATGGTGGGCTTGCCAGCGATCTCGCTGGCGATGCTGTCGGTGCTGTTCTTGACGCTCTGGCACAAGCGGCCACGGCCGTACTGGCTGGTTCTCTCTGCCCTGGCGTTGGCCGCCTCCGTCATGGTCAAACTGTTCACGGTTGTGCTTGTGCCGGCCCTTGTCGCGGGCTTGCTGGCGATTCCACGCCCGAACGGGGCGGAGGTCGGCGGCTGGCGAGGCGGGTCGCGAGGGAGGGCCGCTTCACTCTGGTCTGCCGTGTTCGTCGGCATGCTGGGGATCCTGGTCACCGGGTTGGTAGGCCTGCCGCAGATCGGGCAGCTTGTTGAGACCCACCTCGGAGTGCGAGGGATTGCCTATTTCGAGGCGGAGACGCTGCTGCGGCACACTCGCGACCTGTGGCCCGTCTTCCTGCTGGCACTGATTGGCACCGCCTTCAGCGTCCGCCGCAAGGCCTGGCCGACGTTGTACTTCGCGGCTTGGGTTGTGTTGGGCGGGGTGCTCTTGGCGGTTAGCACGCCTGTGTGGTACCACCAGCCGCTCTTGGTGGCCGCACCGGCCTGCGTGCTGGCAGGCGTGGCGGTGATCGAGCCGCTTCGGGGTGTTCCTTGGCGGGCTCGAGGTCGGTGGGGTGCCAAACTGCTGGCGTTGGGCGTGTGGGGCACGCTAGGGGTCTACCTTCTCTGGGCGGGGCCTCGCTTCATCGGCAAGCTTCGGGCGGACATGCCGAACCTTCAGGCCGGGGCCTCCCCGCAGACGCGGGAATTTGATCTGCTGACCTTGATCGAGTACTTCGACCCAGACGGCGGCTTCCTGATCACTGACCGGCCGATGTTCGCTTTTCGCAGCCGGAGGGAGATCCCCCCCGAGCTGGCCAATCTCTCCCAGAAGGTCCTGCGCAGCGGCGTCGTGTCTGAGCAGCGGATTATCGACCTGATCCGGACAAGTGAGAGTCCGCTCGTATTGCTGGCTCGCTTCGAGCTGCCCGAGGTGGAAGACTATCTGGGGTCGAGGTACGATCAGGTGTACGGGTACGTCGAACTGCGGCTGTTTGTCAAGCCCTAGGCCGCGATCCTGTTTGGGCGTCTGGGCGGCATCGGCCGATTGTCGGACTTAGGTGGGCAGATGGACAACACCGCAACTGCTTCGGCTTCCCGCCGAGGACGAAGGCTGGCTCTGGCTTCCGGGCCGGCGGCGGCGGTGATCTTCGTCCTGGTGGCGGTCTATGTCCTGGCAAGCCAGAACCACTTCGTCGGATTTGAGCCAGGCTACAACGAGCGGCAGCCCAAGCACCACGGCTGGGTCTCCTCCCACGCCCTGGCCATCATCAGCCACGCAACGTCGGAGAATGGCTTCGTCGGCTACGCCCTAGCGTACGCCGAACCGGACGGCACGATCCGGTACGACTACTTCGACCGTTACCCGGTGTTCTTCAGTGCGGGGATGCATGCCATCCTTTCGGTCAGCGACCGCCTTTCATCAAAGGCATACATCGCCAAGCAGGTCATGAACCTGATCTTCCTGGCGACGATGCTCACCGCTTACCTGATAGTCGACAAGTTGGTCCAGAGCAAGCCAGCGGCTTTGGCGGCCGCATTGCTGGCGATGAGCAGTGAGTACTTGCTCTTCTACAAGGACATGGTTCATTTTGACCAGCCCGCCCTGCTGGGCATGATGATCCTGATCTATACGATAGCCCTCTACCGGATCGACGGCCGCCGGCGCGCGCCTTACCTGGGCGCGGTGCTGGCGGTCTCGCTGGGGCGCGGCTATGCATCGTTCGCGGTGCTGCTAACCTGGCTCGTCACCGAATGGGTGATGACCCTCCGGCAACATGGGTTCTCGATGAGAGCCAGCCTGAGGGCATTGGCGATGCAGCCGGTGACCCGGGTGTGTGTGCTCTCGCTTGGCCTTGGGGCGCTGATGCTCTCATACAATATCGGGGTGGAATCGATTCGGACCGGGGTCGCGCCACTTCAGACCAGCATCATCCAGTCAGCCGAAAACCGGCTTGGTCTGGACCCCGCCTTCAATGATCGATACGAGAAGGTCGTTTCCTGGGGAGGCTTTCTTACAGACCAGATGGACCGGTTGGTGCGGTGGTCCGTCCCGCTCCGCAGACCGGGAGGAGAGACCCCCGGGAACGTGTTGCTCCTGGCGTCAGCGCTCGGGGTGATCGCGGTGCAGGGGGCCAGGTGGGACCCGGAGCGGAGGCTGCTCGTGGTGTTGCTCGCGGCCTCTGGCTTTGTTTGGATGATCGGGATGCGGAACATGAGCGGACCCCACGAGTACACGACCATGTACTACATCGGGTTACCGTTGGCGTTCTATGCTGCCCTCTTCTCCTTGCTCAAGATTCCGTCGAGGCCTGCTGTGGCCTGGGCCCTACTCCTCGGGGCGCTCGGATTCTTCTTCGTCGCCAACCAGCGAACCCAGGAGCTGCACCTTGAGCTGGAGCTTCGTTCCGACGGGCTTGTGCGGCTCTCCGACTACACCTGGGACATGATGCGCATCCGTGAGCAGCTGTCTGGGGAGGGATTGCATATCCACATGGTGCAGGGGATCCCGAACGCGCCCTATGCAATGGGTTTCTACCTGCAAGAACAATACTTGTCCTCCCTCGTGGATGCCGACTATGTGATCACCTGGGACTCGCACCTCCTCCCGGGGAACCTGACCCCCGAGAACGAGAGGCTGTTTCTGTTTCGCGGGCCGGCCTGGGGGCAGTGACCGCTGAAGGAGCTAGGAGCCGCCAAACATGGAGAGGATGCGGTACGTGGTCACCGCCCGGATGTCCAGGACGACCACGACCAGGAAGAGGGCGTACACCAGATTGAGGAGGCTGACCCTTCGGCCGAGACATTCGAAGTTGCGGTCGTGTAGCGCGAAGCGTATGCCGTAAGCCAGACTGAGCAGCAGCGGGGCAAGGAGAGCCAAGACCAGGCGATTCCCATCCACGATCTGGGCGAACCATGCGTACAGAACGGCGTAGGCGACGAAGTACACGATCAGGAAGATGGCCACTTGGGGGTACCTTCGGAAGCCGTCGCCCAGCCTCCTCCTATTCAGGCCCAAGGCGAGCAGCAAAGCGAGACTAAACAATACGATGTACTTGGCGTACCCATAGGAACCCACCGCTTCATCGATGGTCAGGGAGGCGCCGTGTAGCAGGCGACCCACCATGTCCCCAGGGGTGTGCTCTCGGATGTACTTCCCGTAGGAAGGGATTTGGCTTGCGGGCATATCCGGCCAGCCGCTACGGTCTCCCTGCGTCTTGGTCCCTCGTTCGACCTCTTCCCAGGTGTCATACCAGACATAGAACGTTGAGTTGACATTGTAGAAGGGCCTGCCAAACCTGTACCAGCTGTTCTTGATGTACGGGAACACCGTCAGAAGGAAGAACCCAACCACAAGCGCCAGGTTGACTGCGTGGGAAAAGGACTCGATGGGGACACCCCTGGTGCGTCTTGCGTCCCGGAGGGCGCGGCCCAGGCCCCAGCCGAAGGCGACCAGGAGGAAGAGCACCAATCCAGGCAGAACGGACGCTTTGGTCAGATGTGCCAGCCCCGCGAGGACACCGATGGCCACCGCCAGCCCTATCGATGGCCTGGTCAAGTATCTGAGCATCGACACAAACAGGAAGGCAACGAGCGTGTAGTACAGCAGCTCGGGTTGGACGTAGGCGGCCCTGAAGATGTAGAGGGCAAAGGCCGTGATGAGCAAGAGCGTGCTCGCCTCCAGGGGGGAGAACGATCGGAAGAAGAGAGCCCCGATCGCCGCAAGCAGCGCCAGGGACAGCCCCACACTGAAGTACTTGGCACGGACGAAGGCGACCTCGCGAAGTTCCGCCGGGTTCAAAGCGAACGAGAGCAAGAAGGAATATACCGGCATCCGATTACGGTTGCCGACATGCGAGTAATCCTCATTCAAGAGATCTTCTGCATAGCCGATGTATGCGTTTTGGTCTCGCTGCCCCGGATCGGTGTTGACTCGAATCAGATTCTGTTGGGCGCCTCGCCAATAGAC
>JALHUE010000145.1 GCA_022866145.1 Anaerolineales bacterium
ATCACAGCCCATCTCGACAGCGTGGCCTGCCAGACCTGCCACATTCCGGCGATGGCGGTCAAGGATCCGACCAAGACCTACTGGGATTGGTCAACCGCCGGGCAAGACCTGCCAGAGGATCACTACACCTACCTGAAGATCAAGGGATCGTTCGTCTATCAGAAGGATTTCAAGCCCACCTACCAGTGGTTCAACGGTAACCTGGACTACCGCTACTTGCTGGGGGACAAGGTCGATCCATCCACGATGACCACCATCGACCGCCCGGCCGGCAGCATCGAGGATCCGCAGTCGCACATTTTCCCGTTCAAAGTCCACGTCGCCAACCAGCCCTATGACACAGTCTATGACTACCTGCTGCAGCCCATCACGGCTGGAGAGAACGGCTACTGGACCAACTTCGACTGGGACAATGCCTTCCGTCTGGCCGAGCAGAGGATGGGTCTCAAGTACTCCGGGAGCTACGGGTTCACCGAGACCGAGATGTACTGGCCGACAACGCACATGGTCCAGCCCAAGGAGAACTCCCTGGAGTGCACGGATTGTCACTCCGAGAACGGCCGACTGGACTGGCAGGCACTGGGCTATCCAGGTGATCCGATGGAGTGGGGCGGGAGGGACGCTCAATGATCCGCAAGCGCCTGTTCCTACTGCTCCTTCTGGTCGTGCTGGTCAGCGCGCTCGTGACTGGTGTGGGCTTGGCGCGCCGCGCCAGTTCACCGGCGGCCCAGCCCTCGCCGATTCATCCGACCTTTGCCTTGCTGGATAAGGATGGCGTCAACGTTCTTGATTCCGGTGCTCCTGTTTCGGCGCAACAGACTTGTGGCCAGTGCCACGACACGGAGTACATCGCCTCGCATGCTTTCCACGCCGACCTTGGGCTAAGTGACCTCGGCAACCCAGCCGAGGGCGCTCGGCCCTGGGATCTGAGCAACGGGCCGTTCGGCGAGTGGAGCCCACTGACCTACCGGCGCCTGTCCACCGTTGAGGAAGAGCGGCCGGACCTTGGGACAGCGGGCTGGATCATGGCCAACGCCGAGCGTTTCGTGGGCGGGGGACCGGGCGTAGTGCGCCCGGAGGGTGTCCTGCACCCGGAGGATTGGGATTGGGCGAAGTCCGGCGATCTGGAGATCGACTGCTTCCTCTGCCATCTGCCCGATCCCAACAACGAAGCCCGCATCCAGGCTATCCGGCGCGGGGACTTCCGCTGGGCATCCACCGCCACTCTGCTGGGAACCGGGATTGTCAAGGCGGGCGGGGATTCTCTTGCTTGGAACGCCGACGCCTTCACCGCCGAGGGTGAGTTGGCGACACCCACTATCCAGGACCCGACCAATGAGAACTGTGCCCAATGCCATGGCCTGGTGCACACGTCCGAGGAGCCGCTGTCGTTGGCAGGATGCTCCCTCGAAAACTGGCAGACCGCCACATCTGGGCAGGTGATCTCGGGTGACAAGATCTCCGCCTCGGGGATGAACCTGGTTGACAAAGAGGCCCTGGCGCGCAGCTGGGATGTTCACGCTGAGCGGGGTTTGGAGTGCACCGACTGTCACTACGCGCTCAACAATCCCGCCTACTACCAGTCTGACGAATCCCCGGCGCATCTGGAATTCGATCCCCGCCGTCTGGAGATCGGAGAATATCTCCAGCGGCCGGACCACAACCTCGCCCGCGGGCAGAGCGCCCAGACCAACCTGGCGCCGGAACTCAAAGGCTCCATGCGCCGCTGCGAAGGTTGCCACGAGACTGAGACCACGCATGCCTGGTTGCCATTCGCTGCTCGGCACTTGGAGGAGCTGGCTTGCGAGTCTTGCCACGCCCCGGCTCTCTACGCTCCGACGCTGAAGTCGGTCGACTGGACGGTGATCACGCAGGCAGGCGAGCCAGCGACGGCTTGCCGCGGCGTCGACGGACAGACAGATTCGATCTCCGACCTGGTGACTGGCTTCACCCCCGTCCTGCTCTCGCGCCAGAACATCGATGGGCAATCCCTCCTGGCGCCCTACAACCTGATCACTTCCTGGTACTGGGTGTATGACGACGCCGGCGGGCCGCGGCCGGTGCGTCTGCAGGACCTGCAGGCGACTTACCTCAGCGGCGGGGCCTATGCCGAGGAGATCGTGGCCGCCTTGGACTCCAATGCGGATGGTGAGCTTTCGGAGGCGGAACTGCTGCTGGATACGCCGGAGAAACAGGCTGTCGTCGCTGAGCGGCTGTCGGCGCTCGGGCTGGCGAATCCGCGCATTGAAGGCGAGATCCAGCCCTACAGCATCAACCACAACATCGTCGCCGGGGAAGGAGCCATCCGGGAGTGTTCCACCTGTCATTCGGATGATTCCCGCATCACCCAGGCGATGGTCGTGTCGGACCGGACGCCGGGCGGCGTTACGCCGACGTTCGTTTCCGATGTCAACACCCGCACCAGCGGCTCGCTCTCATCCTCGGCCGGTGTACTGGCCTACGTGCCAGCCGCGGGTGACCAGAATCTCTACATCTTTGGCCACAGCCGAGTCAGCTGGGTCGACTGGCTCGGGGCATTGTTCTTCATGGGCGTGCTGGCCGCAGTTGCCGTGCACGCGGGATTCCGCTTCTACTCCGCTGTGAGATCGCCGCGTTCCAAGCCTGAGCTCGAACGCGTCTACATGTACGGCGTGTATGAGCGCTTCTGGCACTGGCTGCAAACGTGTGCCATCCTGGTGCTCCTGTTCACCGGCTTGATCATCCACCGGCCGGATATGTTCGGCTTCTTCTCCTACCAGGGCGTGGTCACCGTGCACAATGTCGTAGCGATCCTGCTGGTCATCAATGCCGGCCTGTCATTGTTCTACCACCTGGCGTCCGGCGAGATCCGCCAGTATCTCCCGCGACCTTACGGTTTCTTTGACGACGCGATCGTGCAGGCCAAGTACTACCTCGGCGACGTGTTCAAGGGCAGCGAGCATCCCTTCGCCAAACGGCCGGATCGTAAGCTCAACCCATTACAGCAGGTGACCTACTTCGCCATCCTCAACGTGCTCTTGCCACTGCAGATCCTGACCGGCGCGATGATGATGGGTGTGCAGCAGTTCCCGCGGGCCGCTGCGTGGGCTGGCGGGCTGCCCTTCCTGGCTCCGCTCCATAGCCTGGTGGCCTGGACCTTCGCTGCCTTCATCGTGGGCCACGTCTATCTGACGACAACCGGCCCACGTCCGCTCACTTCCCTCGAGGGCATGACGCTTGGCTGGGAAGATGTCGAGAAGCCGCACACACAGACCTCAGCCGGGACCGGTTCAGTCCCCGCGAAGGAGGCACGATGACAACCGCTGATGCCGCGCACTCCCGATCCATCCTTCGGGCTCTGACTTCCCGCCCGGAGAAGCCGTACATCCATCCCTACCTGGGAGGGGTGCTGCTGGGAATCGTCATGTTCCTGGCTTTCCTGATCACACGCAACGGTCTGGGGGCTTCCGGAGGGATGAACCGGTATGTTGCCGCCGTACAGGACCTGGTTTCCCCTGGGCACATCGACCGCACGCCCTACCTGCTCAAGCTGGCCGGCGGGGAGAAGAATCCGCTGGATGATTGGAGCGTACCGCTGCTCACCGGCGCGCTGATCGGCGGATTCATCTCGGGGTTCCTCAACGGACGCCTCAAGCCCGAGATCAACAAGGGACCGCGCATCTCCAATCGCACGCGGCTGATCCTGGCATTCTCCGGCGGGGCGATCATGGCCTACGGAGCGCGCATGGCCCGCGGATGCACCTCAGGGCAGGCACTGTCGGGCGGGGCCACGCTCTCGGCCGGCTCCTGGGCCTTGATGATGTGCATCTTCGCCAGCGCCTACGCCTTGGCGTTCTTCCTGCGCAAGGCCTGGTTGTAGAGGAGGCTGGCCATGTCGATCTTTCCGCTTCCGCCCTTCCTGGCTCCGTTGAGTGAGAATCCTTGGACCTATCTGGTCTTTGGGCTGATCGGTGTTGCCTTCGGCTTTGTGCTCGAGAGCTCTGGCTTCGGGAAGTCCACGAAACTGGCGGCGCAGTTCTACTTCCGTGACATGACCGTCCTCAAGGTAATGTTCGGTGCCATCGTTACCGCCATGGTGCTGCTGTTCCTATCGTCGGCGATCGGTCTCCTGGACTTCAACCTGGTCTATGTCCCCGAGACGTTCTGGGGCCCTGGGCTGCTCGGCGGCGTGATCATGGGGGCGGGATTCATCATCGGCGGTTTCTGCCCGGGCACATCCGTGGTGTCGACGGCCACTTTCAAGATCGACGGTGCCCTCTTCCTGCTGGGTGCCTTCTTCGGCGTGTTCGCCTTCGGCGAAACGGAGAAGTACTTCGACGGGTTCTGGCACTCGGGCTACGCCGGCCGGCTGATGCTTACGGACGTCTTTGGCCTGCCGGCCGGGGTGGTGGTGCTGTTGGTCGTGCTGATGGCGATCTTCATGTTCTGGGGCGCGGAGCAGCTTGAACGGGTCTTCGGCAGGCGCGAGCTGAAGCGAGAGCCGCGGCTGCGCTACGCCGGGGCCGGGGCGCTGGTGCTCGTGGCCGTGGCCGTGCTGCTGATCGGTCAGCCCGACGCCAAGGACAAGTGGGCCCGCATCGGTGGGGCCAAGGAAGCTGCGCTGGCGGCCCGTGAAGTCCAGATCTCGCCCGGTGAACTGCTGGCAAGCCTGGGAGATGACAAACTGAATGTCGTTCTGCTGGACGTCCGCCCGGAGGCCGACTACAACCTATTCCATCTTTCCGGAGCCCGTCACGTTGCCCTCGAGGAGCTCCCATCACTCGCACCCGAACTCCTTGTTGAGCCCGCAGGCGCAACGGTCACGGTGGTGATGAGCAACGATGAAGCCGGTGCCGCCGAGGCATGGAAAGCGCTGCAAGCGGAGAGCGTCGGCAACGTCTACCTCCTGGAAGGAGGGGTCAACAATTGGATCCGAACGTTCGGAGCCAGCGAGACCGACATCTCCCCTCGGCCGGTCCAGCTTGGGAGCGATCAGTGTGCCTACACCTTCCCGGCCGCGCTCGGTGCCCGCTATGAGGCAGCCCAGCCGAGCCCGCACGAGTGGGTCCTCGAGTACACGCCCAAGATCAAGCTCGAGCGGAAGCGCAGCCCGAGCGGCGGCGGCTGCGGCTGAGGCCGGCTGCATCCATACAACCTCAGCGAGCGCGCCTACGGGCGCGCTCGTTGCGTCTACGCCCATGCCGCGCCGGTCGCCGCTTCGGCCCTCGCGATCGGAAGATCAGCTCCCCAACCGGCGGCTGACTTCGGCATCGGCCCAGCCGGAAAGCGAAGGAGCATTCTGGCCTGGGCCCCCCGGTTGAGGCCGGGAGAGTGGGTCCCCGGATCCGTGCGCGGCAGGGAGGCAGCCGCCCGATGTTCGATTGTCGGCCGGTTGCCGCCCGTTCCGTTGCTGGGGCGATATCGAGGCAGGCAGAGAGTGGCGCGGCGGCCCAGGCCCGATATACTTGAACCCACTCCCAGAGGATGCTGGAATGGGGGGTGGGGAATGGATCGCAGCGTCTGTGGCCGCCCGGTCAAGGATCTTCGTTCCGTTCTCTGAATGGATCGGTGGGCTTGATTCGCCTGCGCCCTGCAAGAAGGGCCTTGCCCCGCCGGACGATGGGCCCCATCCCTGCCCGCACAAGTGATGCTGCGTCTCCCAAGGCACTCACGGCGATCTCCCCATTGAGGCTTGCCGGCTCCTCGACCACCATACGATGATGACGATTCCTTGTCCACAAGAAGGTTGCAGGGACGCGGAGGGGAAATGAAGAGGAACTCCCGCATTCTGCTGGCCGGTGTCGTGGTGCTTACGGCGGCGGCTCTCACCCTGGTCCTTGGGTTCTCGTTGCTGAGGAAGGGTCAGCCTGCGCCGGCTCCATCTCAAATCGCCCTTCCGCCCCTCAATCCGATCCGGGTCACGATTTCCAGCCCCGCTGAGGGCGGCACCTTCCCATTGAACGGCTCGGTGCCGGTGCTCGTTGATCTGGCCAGCGAACTGCCGCTTCAGGGGATCCGCTTCTGGTTGGATGGGTTGGAGATCGGCGCCGTCGTGCCAGACGCACCGGCGATCTCGGCCGAGTTCGGCTTTCCGTCCACGCTCCTGAAGGGGGAAGGGTGGCATACGCTTTACGCCGGTGCAGTGGATCAAGTCGGGCGCGTGGCCCTTTCCAACGCAGTTCATATCAAGAGCTCCCCCGCGGTCGGCATGGAAACCATCTATGTGACAGAAGCGGGGGATACGCTGGATTCAATTGCCGCGGCCTTCCAGGCGGATCCGGACAAGATGCAATCCAGGAATTCCGGCTGGTCGGGGGGAGGTGCCGATCCACATCCGGTCGGGGCAGCGGTGATCATCCCATTCGACCCGCCGTCCCCCCCACCGCAAGCAGAGCCCCCACCCCCGGAGGTGCAACCCCCATTCAGTTCAAGCTTGCCCAAGCCGCCTTCCATCGAGCTTCGGGCTGAGCAATGTGCGGTCACGGTTACACTGCAGGACCTGGCGACCGATGCCGACGGTTTCGTCCTCTACCGCCTGGATGCCCAGGATAACCAGTTCGCTGCGATCTCCAGCTTCGAGGCCGGTCAGGGGGGGCCTCTGGACTATCAGGATACAACCGCCTCAGGCACGGTCCAGTACGTTGCCTCCGCCTACACGGACCAGGGCGAGAGTCTGGGAAACCCGGCCGAGATCGCCCTGACGGCACCAGGCTGTGCCAATCCCTCGACTCTGATCGTATCGGGCAACCTCCTGTCGCTGCCGCCCAGCCCGAATGGCACATACTTCTACTGGGCAACCGAAGGGGCCGGGTACGAACGCTACCCGGCATCGAGCGTCGAATTCCTGACCCTGGAAGACGGAACCTTCGATCTAAGGAGTCTACCGAGTCCGCCGGAGGCCGGGGGAACCCAGACGGGCGTTGCTCTGGAGGCCTGGCGCTGGGATGCCGGCCAACTATCCCTGCTGGGGAGTGCCCAGGCACGCGTTCAGACCGACACGGAGCTCCTGATTTGTCCGAGTGGAACCATCTGCGGCGGTGGGGACAGGCCCTACTCCCAAAGTGCAGTTGTGGGTTCTGACCAGAAGGACCAACTGCGAAAGTTCAAGTGGCAAGTCGTATCACCGCTGGCCTCGAGCTACACGGCGGTGCTCTTCCAGCTTTCGGTCCAGCCCTTTCCAGCGGGCGTCGAGGAGAATCCACCGGGGCTGGCGTACTCGAAAGTCCTCTCAGGAACGGTAGGCTCTGAGGACTACGTGAGCGGGGCCTTCAATCTGAATTTCAAGACCTTTGGGGAGTACTTCACCCTCGAAGGGTCCTCGGCCGTGGATCCCTCCCAGCTCGTCGTTCAGGACAGCGAGTCCCCCGTCCTCATCAACCCGTGGATGGTAAGCCAGTACGAAAAGGACAATCCGGAGAACTCCGGCTTGGCCTTCCTCCTGAATCAGGACGCCAGTTTGAACGACAATCTCGCGAGCATCCCGCTGACCTACTATGCGCGCGTCGTCCCCCTGTCCGGCGGCAAGCTGGTCCCGTCCCCCTCCAACACGGTCACGATCGAGTACCGGCCCAGCGAGACCGATCAGATCCCCGTGCTCGGCTACGCTGCCTCGATCTATGCGATTGACATCCTGAGCTCGGCGGCACCGATTCCGCCCACGGCCCACTGGGGCTGCGTGGATATCCTGGCAGTCAATCCCGCCTCCTACGATTGGTACTGGGGAAACTTCAAGGACAAGCTCCACGACTTCGAGGTGCTTCGCGACAGCCACCAGCCTTACTGCCCTCAACCCTGGCAGAAAGAAGAGAAAGCCTGGTATGAGGAGCTGTGGGACTGGGTAAACGAAGGCCTGGATGCGATCAACGCCATCTATCAGGCCGCCAAGCAGTTGTCCATAGACTACATGCTCTTGCAGTATGACGCGCTCGACAATGTGATCGGCATCTGGGACTTGTGCGGTTGCAGGGATGAGGTCTACGCCGGACTGATGAAGGGCCAGGAGTGGGTGCTCAAGTACCAGTTTGGCGCCCCGGCCGATATCCCGGACCTGAACGAGTTGACCGAAGATGGGATCGATGCGCTCGCCGAGCAGGCGTTGAAGTACGCCGGACTGGATGGAGATAACTGTCCCAAAGAGGTACCGCAGCTGGACTGCAAGAAGTTCCTGGCGGACTCCATTCGGACGTTCAGGGACGAGCTCTTCCGCCAGTCGGTTGCCGCATCCCAGAACGACGCCATCGCCCACGCTCAAGGTTACTACGCGCTGCTGCTACCGTCGGATCCGACGGCGCTCACCGTTCGACCGGCGAAGACCCTCTATTGGCAGATGGCTGAGGCCGTCGTGAGGGTCACCCGCATTCCTGGCGCCTCGAGCCTGCCCGAGGCGCTGCTCGAGAAGCTGCCCTTCACGTTGTCTGCCGAAGTCTACGCGGTGAACGAGACCTGCAGGAAACGGGAGCACTCCTTCTGCGTCGATCAAGTTACCTTCAACGGAGGCCCCGCGCAATGCAACCAGCAGACGGTCATCCTCCCGGACGAACCCTGCCAGGGCATTCTGTTTGGTGGTACGCGAGACCTGCCTTTGCTGGCGCCGGGCGAATCGGCGGACTTCACGGTCAGGCAGCTACCCCGGCAGTATTGGTCCCCCTCCACGCCGGAAGCGTACAAAGCCTACAACCCGTTGGGCGACTTCGACCTTCTCTACCTTGATGCCGAGGCCGAGCTCACGGCGCGCGTGCTGCCCAACGCGTACATGGCCGAGGCCTCGGATGGGCCCGATCCGTTCATCCTACCCGTCCTGAATCCGTCCGGCCTGCTGGGCGGATACTGAGGGAGCGACATGCGCACCACCCTGCGAACCGCTGAGGCTGTGGTTGTCCTGGGAATCCTGCTGTCGGGATGCAACTTCACGAGTGCGTCCGACGCCAGTCCCCAGGCTGCGCCACAGGGGGAATTGCTGGCGTGGGTCGATGCTCCACTGGACGGATCTCGACTGCCAGTGAGGATTCCCTATCCCGTCGTGTGCCACGGTGCCGATCCAGGCGGGGTTTCTGCTGTGGAGTTCCGCGTGAATGGCTCGGCAGAGGGCGAATACCCCGCCGCCGACGGGACTCCGCTATTGCTGACAGCCAGCTTCAACTGGCTTCCGGTCGCGCCGGGACGTGCGGTGCTGGAATGCCGAGCTCGGAACGCGTCGGGCATCTGGAGCGAGCCAGCCGAAGCTGTGGTGATCATCGAGGACGGCACACCGACCTTCACTCCAAGCCCGGTGCTTACGCTCACGGCTACAGTTACGCCCACCCCAACTGCCACTGTCACGTTGACGCCCACTCCCATCCCTCAAACGGGTTTCGCGGGTCCGCCAATCTTTAGCCCGACGCAACTCAATCTGCCCTACGACTGCCCATCGTCTGAACTTGCGGCGGAGATCAAGGTCGCCCCTGGTCAGGCACCGCGCGCGGTGGTGCTGTTCTACCGGATCACGGACAAGGACTTCGCGGAACGCTCGGAATGGGCCAGTCTCGTTATGAACCCGGTGGGAGCCGACACGTACCGCGTGAGCTTCAACCCGGTGAGAGATGGCGGTTTCATGACGTGGCTGTCCAGCCACTGGTCCACCACCTGGGAGGGCTGGCTCTCGACTCAATTCGTCATCCAGGGCGCTGACGGGACCTATACCCGCTCTGATGTCTACAGCCAGGTTGGGATTGGGGGATGTCACTAGGATCCTCGACAAGACGTAACTGCATAACGAGGGTTCGCTAGGCGGATCCCCTGCACAGGAGATGTGGCATGAGGGCTCTTGTTGGCAACTGCCAGCACGAGAACCTCGATGCTTGTCGCGCCTATGCGCTCTTGGACCTGACCGCTGTCGGCTTCCCTCGATCACGGTCGGGGAATCCATGCCGACGCCTCTCCGATCACCACGACAACCCCCACCCTGACAGCTACCCCGACC
>JALHUE010000146.1 GCA_022866145.1 Anaerolineales bacterium
GGCACCTTCGGCGACCTGTACACCATGGTCTTGCGACGCTCGGGCAGGGCAGTTCCCATCGCCACCGACCCCATGATCTACCGCCTGGTCCAGGGGGCGATCGAAGGCCTGCTCGTCGCCGGTCAGATCCCGCACTTCGCCGCAATTGCCTCCACTCCTGGCTTCATCCAGACCCTCGTCGACCGCATCGCCGAGTTCAAGCGCTCGCGGCTCTTCCCCGGCTCTCTGCTTGACGCCACCCAAGACCATGGCCCTGGTCTGGTTGAGATCGGCCGCGTGTATGCGGCCTACCAGCGCCTGCTCGAGGATGCAGGGTGGACCGACCCCGAAGGCCTCAACTGGCTGGCTGTCGAGGCCCTTGAGCAGGATGACACCCCCGTTCGCAACATCCAGCTGGTTGTCGTGGACGGCTTCGACTCGTTCAACGCTTCCCAGCTGGCCGCCATCCGCCTCCTGGGGGCCGCCGTGCCAGAGGTGATCGTCACGCTTCCGGGTCACCCTGCCTTGCCTCGACCGATCCATCGCCGGTTCACCCGTGCCCTCAACACACTCCGCAGCGCACTTCCGGAGGCTGTCCTTGACGAACCACTCTCGGACACGCGCCTGCCGGCCCCCCTCGCGCACCTCGAAGCGAAGCTGCTCGAATCGGCTGGTGAGCGCATCCCTGCTGAGCGCAACGTTGCCTTCCTGGAGGCCCGCACGCCCGTCGACGAGGCGCGCGAGGCGCTGCGCTGGATCAAGGCTCGCATCGTGCGCGACGGCCTGCTCCCCGACGAATGCGCCCTGGTCACGCCTTTCCCCGAGCGCTATCGCCCGCATCTGCGCGAGGCGGCGAGCGAGTTCGGGCTGCCCATCCGCTTCACACAGGGAGAGTCCTTCGCAGCCGCACCCGGGATGGTGGCGCTCCTCGACCTGCTCGATCTGTCATCTCGCAACTGGCCTCAGGGCCTGACATTGGCCACCATCCGCTCCCCGTACTTCAACCTCGAGCCGTTCGGGCTCACCCGCCAGCATGCCGACCCGCTGCAGCTGGCAAGTCTGGCCGGTCCGGTGGTCGAAGGGCTGGATCAGTGGCAAGACACCCTGAACCGCCTCGAGCAGGTTGACGCACCTCCTCCGGCTGAAGAAGAGGATCTGCCGGCCCAGCCGCGCCTCCCTATCGGCCCCGAGGCAAGAATCCTGTGGGAGAGCCTGCGCGCCTTCGCCGAGCGGCTGACGCCGCCCGGTCCTCAGCCGATCCATGCCTGGGTGAGGTGGCTGGAGGACCTGCTCGACGATCTCTGCTTCTTCGATCAGCAGCAGACCGAGGCCGATCAAGCCTCGATCGCCGCCTTGAGGGACACGCTGCGCTCGCTGGTTCTTGGCGAGCAGGTGTTCGGCGAGCAGCCGTCGAGCTTCGACACCTTCATCGCCGACCTGCACAGCAACATGGAGGGCGCTTACCTGCCGGATCCCCTTCCGTGGGCCCAGCCGGCGATCCTGGTGCTGCGCGTGCTGGAAGCGCGTGGCATCCGCCTGCGGGCGCTGGCGCTCATGGGGCTATCCGAAGGGTTGTTCCCTGAGGTTGAGCGGGAGGACCCCTTCCTGCGGGAAGCGGTTCGAACCGAGCTCGGTCTCGAGCCGCGCCTCGGCCGCGAGCAGGCCGGGCTGTTCTACCAGGCCGTGACCCGCGCCGA
>JALHUE010000147.1 GCA_022866145.1 Anaerolineales bacterium
GGGCGGAGTGTGTGGCAGCAACTGAACCGGCCCGCCGGGGCAGCCTTTGCCTGCCTCACGGCCTGGCCAGCGTGGAGGTTCAACTCCTCGTATGTCACCCCCCACCAGTGCCGCTCAAGGGGTGAACGCCTTGCCGCCGATGCGTGGTTCCCGCTTCGTTCGATGGACTCCTGTGCCGCTGCGACCCAGCATTCGCTTCCAGCACGCATTCCCGGTTCCGTGCCCGGGGACGAAAGGTCTTCCTTGAGCTTGCACGCGGGATAGGCGTAAAGCCTCCCGCCGACGATCTGGAGGTGCTTATGGATATCGACAAGGCCAACACCGAAGTCACCCAGCGCATGATGGACGCCCGGCCGATCGCCACCACCATGGCCAAGGCGATCGAGGTAGTGCCCGGCCTACACGACAACATGCTCCTGCATGCGGGTCCTCCAGTGACCTGGGAGCGCATGGCCGGCCCGATGCGAGGCGCCATGATGGGCGCCCTGATCTTCGAGGGCAAGGCCAAGGACGGCGACGACGCCGAGAGGATGCTCAAGTCAGGCAAGATCGAGTTCTCGCCCTGCCATGAGCATATGTGCGTGGGCCCCATGGCCGGGGTGATCTCACCTTCCATGCTGGTCTATGTTGTTGAGAACCAGACCCACAAGATCAAGTGCTTCTCCAACCTAAATGAAGGCCGTGGCAAAGTCCTGCGCATGGGTGCGTACAGCCAGGAAGTGTTGGATAAACTACGCTGGATGGAATCCATACTGGGTCCAACGATCAGAGCCGCATTGGAAGCAATTGGCGGCATTGATATTCGGGCGATCCTTTCCAAAGCGCTTCACATGGGCGATGACGGACATAACCGCCTGGACGCCGCCTCCGTATTGTGGACAACGCAATTGGCCCCCTACATAGCCAAGACCGCCAAAGACAGCGCCACCGCGTTTGAAGTGACCAAGTTCCTTGGCGAGAATGCCTTGAGCATTCTCAACCCCGTCATGGCTGGCTGCAAATCCATGACCGCCGCCGGTCACAATGTGGAAGGCAGCACGATCGTCACCATCATGGCTCGCAACGGCACCGATTTTGGCATCCAGGTCAGCGGTTTGGGAGACAAATGGTTCACAGCACAATCCCCGATGGTCAAGGCGCTTTACTTCCCGGGCTTTAAGGAATCAGACGCTTGCCGCGATATTGGCGACAGTGTCATCACTGAAACTGCCGGTATCGGTGGTTTTGCCATGGCAACCGCCCCCGCCTTGGTCACCTTCATCGGTGGTGTGCCCAAAGACGCCATCAATACCACCCTCGACATGTACGAAATCACCTATGCCGAACACAAACATTTCACAATCCCATACCTTGATTTCCGCGGCACCCCGACCGGTATTGACATCCGCAAGGTTGTTGAAAAGCAGATCACCCCGCGTGTGAACACGGGCGTGGCTCACAAGGATCCAGGGGTTGGACAGGTCGGCGCGGGTGTTGTTTCAGCCCCAATGAGCGTGTTTGAAGAGGCGCTGGTTGCCTTCGCTGATCGGTACGGGTTCTAGACCCATCTAGCAGATGACGGAGGCGAGCATGGACCGCGAAAGCTTCATTGCGATGATGAGTGAGGCCAAGTTGCACGACCTGACTCAAGGCTGCAGTGTCTTTACTCCCCCTTGGCCGGGTGAGAAATCGCTGGAAGTGCACTTCTTCAAGCGCGTCACCGGTGCGTATGGCGGCGGGCAGGGCGCCAACGGTCAGATCCTGAACTGGAGCAATACGGTAGGCACGCACCTGGTAGGCGAACGGGCATTTCACTCCGGCGGCCGCGCCATCGCCGACATTCCGCTGAAGGATCTATGCGGCCCCGGCGTGATCGTCGACATCTCGGACATGGTCTCGGATTACAGCATCATCACCCCGGAGATGATCACCCAGAAGGCCAAGGTCAAGCAGGGTGACATCCTGATCATCAACACCGGGTATCACAAGTACTCCTGGGACCAGCCGCAGGTGAACAATCCGAAGGCGCAGGGCGGCGTGGAATCCATGGAATTCGGGTTTCTCGTGCGCCATCCGGGTCCTTCCATCGCCTTCTACAAGTGGGCCCTGGACATGAAGCTCAAGGTCATCGGGGTGGACTGCGGTGCCGCCGAACATCCCATGAACACCCCGATCCGCCGCATGCATGAGAGCCACTTCAAGCTGGCCGAGGAGAAGCTGAAGCGGGAAACCGGCAAGACCTGGGACGAGGCCTTCCCGCAAGGCGAGTACTACGAGCTCACCCACCTGACGATGCCACAGCAGCATCTCGTGCTGGTCGAGTGCATTGTCGGCGAGATCGACCTGCTGAAGAACAAGCGCGCCTGGATCCAGATCATGCCGATCCCCTTCGTTGAAGTCGAGACCGCCTGGGCGCGTGTCTCCGCCCTGACCGCGCCGGCTGGAATGAGCGAAGAAGCGTTCATCGCCGCGATGCAAAGCTCGGAAATGATCGACATGACCGTGCCCTTCAGCGTCCAGACCCCGCAGTGGCTCAACTACGTTCCCCTAAGCGTCACCTACACCAAACGCGTGGGCGGGCAGTACTTCGGCATGGGACGCAACGGCTCCATCTGCAATGCCAGCATTCACCTCGCCACGCACATGGACGGCGAGAAGCACTTCTATCCCAACGGGCGCACGATCGGACAGGTGCCCTTGTCGGAATGGGTCGGACCCGGCGTCATCGCCGACATCTCACAGAAGGTCAGCGACTCCAGCGTCTACACCCCCAAGATGATCGAGGAGGTGGTCGACATCCGCAAGGGCGATATCCTGGTTATCAAGACGGGGTGGAACCAGTACGGCTGGTTCAGCCGCGACTCGGATGAGTTTCGCTACATGGTCAAGCACCCCGGTCCCTCGGCCGACTTCTCCAGCTGGGCGGTGGACCTGGGGCTCAAATGGATCGGTGTGGACGCCGTATCCGCCGATCACCCCATGAACACCATCATGCGCATTTGGCATCCCAAGACCTTCGCCGAGGCCAACGCCAAGCTGGTCAAGGACTTCGGCAAGGACTGGGATCAGATGTACCCGCTGGACGACTTCTACCAGGACATGCACCTCAACCTGTTCCCGAAGAAGATCGTGCATGCCGAGAACCTGGCGGGGGACATCGCCTCCGCCCAGAGCGGGCGCTACTACATTGGCTGCTACCCGCAGAAGGCCATGGAAGCGGAATCGATGTGGGCCCGCTTTGTGGCCTTCAAAGAGGGCCGGTGAGGCACCGGGCCGACGGCGGTCGGCGAGGATTTGCTGGCGTGTTTCGGCGATGATCTTGGTCACCGGTGCGGCCGGCAAAACGGGTCGGGCGGTCATTCGGGCGCTGGCAGCAAAGCGTGAGCCTATCCGGGCGTTGATCCACCGTCCTGAACAGGCGCCTTCGCTTGAGGCGCTTGGCGTCCAAGAGTCGCTCGTTGGAGACCTGCTCGACCGGGCCATCATGCAGCAGGCCGTTGAAGGGGTTCGGGCAATCTACCATATTGCCCCCAATGTCAGTCCTTACGAGGCTTCCATTGGCACGATCATCATTGCGGCCGCGAAATCCGCAAGTGTCGAGCGCTTTGTCTTCCAGTCGGTGTTGCATCCACACGTCGAGGCCATGCCGCATCACTGGCAGAAAGCGCGGGTAGAGGAACTCCTCTTCGCATCAGGTTTGCGCTTCACTATCTTGCAGCCGACAGCCTACATGCAGAATGTTTCGGCTTCCTGGGATCAAATCCTCGAGCATGGCAGATATCCGGTCCCGTACTCGCCAGAGACGCGCCTGAGCCTGGTTGACCTGGAAGATGTCGCCCAGGCAGCCGCCATTGTTCTCACTGAACCCGGAGAGATCGGCGCGACCATTGAGTTGGTCGGCACGCCAGCCATGTCCCAAATTGAAATCGTTGAGACGTTGAGCGGACAACTGGGCCGCCCGGTAACCGCCGAAGTTGTACCTCTTGAAGCATGGGAACGAAGAGCCAGAGCCTCCGGCATGGGTGATTATCAGGTATCTGCGTTGATCAAGATGTTCTGTTACTATGAGGATTACGGGCTTGTGGGCAACTCGAATGCCTTGAATTGTCTGCTCCGGCGGCAACCCATATCCTTCGCGGAATTCGTCAGACGGATCATACTGGAACAAGGAAATTGATCACCGAGTTAGCCAACTACTTGGAACGAATTGAAGATCTGCGCAGCCAGATTTCCGGCCTGGTTGCCGAATTGCCCGCAGAAGCCCTGAATTGGCGGCCCTTCGAAGGAAAAGATGATCGCGCCACAAACTCCCTGGCTGTTTTGGTCGCCCACAGCACGGGTGCGGAGCATTTCTGGATCTCGGAAGTGGTCGGCGGTCGCCCGGCGACCCGCGACCGGGAGGCGGAGTTTGCCACGCTGGCGGCCTCCTCGGCGGAGATCATCCGGCTGCTGGAGAACACGGCGCTGGAGACAACGGAAGTCTTCCTGACGCTGAAGGACACCGATCTAGAGGACACGCGTCAGACCGCAGGCCGCACGGTCCCCGTGCGTTGGTGCCTTCTGCATGTGATCGACCATACCTCCCTTCACCTGGGGCACATGCAGGTCACCTTCCAGCTATGGGCAGGCGGCCGTAGCATTCCGTCGCCGCTCTGGTTTGAGCGTCTGCCTCACCCTCCTGAGAACGAGCGGAGATCCACTCACGGCATGACCGATAGCCCAGGAGATGAAAGTCTATGAAGCCAGCGCCCTTCGATTACTACGCACCCACAACGGTAGAGCAAGCCCTGGCTTACCTGGCCGAGCATGGCGACGAGGCCAAGGTCCTGGCCGGCGGGCAAAGCCTGATTCCCATGATGAATTTCCGGCTGGTTCAACCTGCCATCCTGGTGGACCTGAACAACATCCCAGACCTTGCCTACATGAATCCAGACGAGGATGGCGGTTTGCGATTGGGGGCCATGACCCGCCACCATCAGGTAGAAGTTGACCCCATGGTTGCGGAACGGATGCCCCTGCTTCACGACGCCATGCCCAAGATTGGCTATCCTCAAATCCGCAGCCGCGGCACCTTTGGCGGCAGCCTCTCCCATGCGGATCCATCGGCTGAACTCGTATCTCTGAGTGTTGCCCTGGACGCGCGTTTCCGGCTGCGCAGCCAAGACGGTGAACGTTGGGTTCCGGCGAATGAGTTCTTCATCGGACTCTTTGCGACGGTCTTGGAACCCGGTGAATTGTTGGTGGAGGTGGCATTGCCTCCCATGCCGGCACGATCTGGATGGTCATTGATGGAAGTCGCCCGGCGGCAGCACGATTTCGCCCTGATCGGCGTAGCTGCTGTCGTCTCCCTGGATGAAAATGGCCGATGTCAGCATGCCCGGATGGTGTTCTTGAGTGCCGGTGACCGCCCGATGCAGGCCCATCGGGCGGCGGGCGTGCTGGCGGGACAGGCACCCACGACGGAAGCCATTCGGGCTGCGGCGGAAGTCGCCGCCTCCGACGACATCGATCCCAGCAGCGACATCCACGCCACAGCGGAGTTCCGCCGCCATCTGGCAACCGTTTTGGCTCGGCGTGCCCTTGAGCAGGCTTTCAAGCGCGCCGCGGAGAAGGAATAGGATGGCAACCACGGAGCCAACCATGCCCAAGCTCTTCGATATGGCCGTGACAGTCAACGGCACGCGCTATGAACAGGCGGTCGAGCCGCGCACGCTGCTCAGCGATTTCCTGCGCCACGATCTTGGCCTGACCGGCACACATGTTGGTTGCGAGCATGGCGTTTGCGGAGCCTGTACGGTCTTGTTGGATGGGGAATCCGTCCGCTCCTGCCTGATCTTTGCCATTCAGGCGCATGGGCACAGAATCACCACGGTCGAAGGCTTGGGAACAATCGACAATCTGCACCCCATTCAGGAAGCCTTTCGGCAGGCGCACGGCGTGCAGTGCGGATTCTGCACGCCAGGGATCCTGACCACGGTGGTGCCCTTTCTGGAGCAGAATCCCGACCCAAGCGAGCAAGAAATCCGTGAAGCGATTTCTGGAAATCTCTGCCGTTGCACAGGCTACCAGCACATCGTTGACGCCGTCAAATTGGCCGCCGAAAGAGCCAGAACATAGACGAGTAGCCCAACAGTTGATCGATGCAACACCCAATTATCGTGTTGTCAACACAGGAGCAGGTCTGTGACTAGGAAATTCATCGGAAAACGCGTAGTGCGAAACGAAGATCCCCGCCTGCTGACCGGGCAAGCCCAATTTGTGGATGATGTTGAAATACCCGGTTTGCTCCACGCGGCCTTCTTACGCAGTGACTACGCCCACGCCCGCCTGCTCGGCATGGATGTGAGCGCCGCCCGCCAACGACCGGGCGTGGTCGCCGTCTTCACGGCGGAAGATATGGGCGACGATTGGCAGCCGGGCCCCCCTTTGGTTTCTCCCCCACCAACTGCCAAGGATGTCGTGTTCTATTCGCGCCGACAGGTCCCGCTGGTCAAAGACAAGGTCCGTCATGCGGGTGAGGCGATGGCCGTGGTCATCGCCGAGAGCCGCTACATCGCCGAGGATGCGGTCGAAGACATCGTGGTGGACCTGGAGCCCCTGGAGGCGGTGGTCGACCTGGAAAAGGCCCTGCAGCCGGGCAGTCCCCTGGTGCACGATGACCTGGAATCGAATCTGGCCGCCCACCTGTTCCAGAAGAAGGGCGACTATGAAGCCGCCCGCCGGCAGGCCGATCTGGTCTTCCAGCGCCGAATCGTCATCGATCGCGGGGCGGCGGCAGCCATGGAGAACCGCGGCATCGTCGCCGACTGGGATGAGAAGAGCCAGCATCTGACCATCTGGGATACGACCCAGGCCCCGATCCCGATCCGCAACGGAACGGCGGCCAGGCTGGGCCTGTCGGAGAACCAGGTGCGGGTGATTGCCCCCTTCATCGGAGGCGGGTTCGGCCCCAAGATGATGATGTTCTATCCCGAGGAGCTGGTGATCCCCTGGGCGGCGAAGAAGCTCAAGCGTCCCATCAAGTGGATCGAGGACCGGCGGGAGAACTTCTACGCCACCACCCAGGAACGCGGGCAGGTTCACGACGTTGAGATCGCCCTCAGCCGGGACGGGCACATCCTGGGCCTGAAGGACGTGTTCCTGCATGACACCGGCGCCTACGACCCCTACGGCCTGACCATCCCCCTCAACACCCAGTGCCATGCGATGGGGCCGTACGATATCAAGAGTTTCACGTCGGAAGTCAGCGTAGTCTTCACCAACAAGACC
>JALHUE010000148.1 GCA_022866145.1 Anaerolineales bacterium
GGATCACGCTGGAAAGCGCTCCCGGCATGGGCACGGCTTTCACCATCTGGCTGCCGCATGCGCCGGCGGCCAACCACAACCAGCCAGGCTAACCCAACCCCATCCCCCGATCGACGGCCTGCCTATCGCCGTGTTCGCGCGTCAACTGGATGAAGGCTTCCAGCTTAACCGGCGCGCCCAGCGGCGTCTTGCCAACCAGCCGCTCGATGGCGTTCATCGTCTCCATGTGTTTTCCTTGACGAGGAGAACCGGAACGCCCAACGTCTCCGATTGCTGAATGATCTGCGGGCTGGGGCGGTTGTTGCCGGTCAGGATCAAGGCCCGCGTGCAGGTCTCAAGGGGGGGCAAGCTTGTTATCTGCTCGGGCGCCTGCGGTGCTCGCCGCCTTGTTCTTCTGGCGGTGGAAGCGCGCCAAGGCTGCGCCCACCGACATGACCCCGATCGTGAAGCGCTCACACACGGGATCCGGATTGTAGTCACGGGTCAGGATATCAGACTGCAGGATCGTGACCAGCTCGCCGACGCTCAGCGCCGACAGTCCCGGCATCGGGCAACCCCTGTTTGAGGGCTGCCAGGTTCTCGGGCGTGAAGCGCTGCGGGCCCAGGCCGGCCGGCTCAAGGGCATCGGTGGCCAGAATGCCGGGGCCCCCGGCCTGAGTGTCGATGGCGGTCCGGTCGCGGCGCAGGAGCGGCTGCTAAGCGAAGCCAATCACGTGGTCGAACAAGTCCTCCAGAGTGTTGGCGCGCACGATGCCGGCCTGGCGGAAGGTCGCCTGGTGGGCTTGCTCCGAGCCGGCCAACGAGCCGGTGTGGGACGACACCGACCGGGCGCCGCCCTGAGTCGCGTCGGACTCGATGGCGACGATCGATTTCTTCTTGGACGTGCGTCGGGTGACCTCGATGAAGGCCTGACCGTCCGGCACGCCTTCGATGGAACACCGGATCACCCGTGACCAGGCCGCCTCGCCCCAGGCTTCGAGCAGGTCGATTTCGCTGACGTCGGTTTTGTTGCCGAGGGAGACGAACTTGTTCAGGCCCGGCCCTCTGGCCTGCGCCCAGTCCAGGGTGTCGGCCCCCAGGACTCCGGATTGTGACAGGAAGGCCATCGGGCTGGAGGGCGGCGTCCAGGCAGAAGCCGAAGGATTCAAGGGAGGGCTGGTGTCGATCACCCCCAGGCAGTTCGGGCCAATCAGGCGGATCCCGTTCTGCCGCGCCAGCCCGGGACCTTCCTTCTCCCGCTCCATGCCGGCCAGCCCAGCCTGGCGGAATCCGGCCGGGATGATCGCGACCGATGGGATCTTCTTCTGGGTGCAGGTTTGCAGGGCGTCCAGATATGCAGGCAGGCAACCACAATCACGGCCAGGTCGATCGGGTCGGGCACGGCCTCCACGGATGGAAACGTCGGTTGGCCGAGGATGCAACCGGCCTTGGGGGTTGATGGGAACGCCCTGCGCCCCTCCGCGCAGAACCCGCCGTTGACTAGGTTGCCGAGAACGGCGTAGCCGAGCTTCTTGGGATCGGCTGAGGCACGGCTCACGGCCACCGAACGCGCTGAGAAGAAGTTCGACAACGACACGTTGTGGGGTCCGGATGGGGGTGGGTCGGCGCTCCGGCGCTGGCACCTACCAGGGGCAGCACCGACCCCTAAGAGAGGACCCCATCCCAGCGGACAGGGTCCATCAACTCCCACTTGTCACGAGCAGGCGCCCCAGCGTGGCACCCTGTGGCGAAGGTGGACGGACAGGCGCCTCGAGCCAGCGGGCAATCGGGGCAAAGGTGCGGCGATGGACTGCAGCCGGCCCTTGCCGAGCGAGCCCGGCCCGGTGGGCCGCCGTGCCGTAGCCCTTGTTGTGAGCCAGGGCGTAGCCTGGGAACAGGCTGTCAAGCCCAACCATCAGCTGATCACGGTATACCTTGGCCACCACCGAGGCGGCCGCGATCGACAACGAGAACTGGTCACCAAACTTGAAGGCCAGCTGGCCCACGCTGGTTCCGGGAAGGCGCAGGTAGTCGATCAGCAGGTAGTCGGCGCAGGGACGCAGCCCGGCCGCCGCCCGCAGCATGGCGAGGTGCGTCGCCGGCACGATCCCCAGGGATTCGATTTCCTCGACGCTGGCCTCACCGACCGCGCAGCCCCAGGCGATCTGGCAGATGCGCGGCTCCCAGGCCAGGCGTTCGTCCGGGGACATTTGCTTGGAATCCCGGACGCCGCACAGCAGCCGGCGCAGGTTGCGGCGCTCGAGCGGGAGTCCGACGGCCGCAGCGACGACCGGTCCCGCCCAGGCCCCCCGGCCAACTTCATCGACCCCGGCGACATGCAGGAAGCCTTGCCGCAGCAAGGCGCGCTCCTTGCGAAGATCCGGAACGCTACTCAGGCTGCACCCTTGGCGCATAGGCGCCTTGTTTCCACAGGCGGCGGATCCGGAACAGGTCGCGCAGCATGGCGAAGGAGTCGCGCAGGACGCTCACCCGGCTCCCCGGGTTGAAGGTCCAGGGGATCGGGACCTCAGCGATGCGGTAGCCACGGCGCAGGGCGATGAATAGGACCTCAACGTCGAATGTCCAGCCCTCGAGCTGCTGGACCTGGAAGAGATCTAGGGCGACATGATCGCGGAACATCTTGAAGCCGCATTGGGTGTCCTGGAATCCCGGGACCGCCAGCAGGCGGACGAGCCAATTGAAGGCCCTTCCGATCAGGTGGCGGTGAGGGGGTTCGCCGTAGCGCGCGGCGCCGGGCGCTTCGCGGGAGGCGATGGCGATATCCATCTCCGAAAGCCCCGGCGGGAGGAAGCCCAGAACCTGCTCTATCGGCATCGACAGATCCGCATCGGCGATGAAGCGAAATTGACCCTGCGCCGCCAGCATGCCCTGCCGAACGGCGGCCCCTTTACCGCGGCGGGGCTCCTGCAGGACGCGTATCCATGGAATACGCCGGGCATACGACTGGGCGACGGCGTAGGTGGCATCGCGGCTGCCATTGTCGACGACCAGGACCTCCGCCCGAAAGGGCTGCGCCTGGAGGAAGGCCAGGATGCTGTCCAGACTGGCGGGGAGCCGGCCCTCTTCGTCGAGCGCCGGGATGATGATCGACAGGAATGGCTGCAAGATTCACCTGAGTCGCCGGCTAGCCGCCGGACAGGTCTCGAAGCACGACCATCGCCAGGGTTGCCACCATGATCAGCGCCAGCGTCGCCAGGATCGCCAGGGTGACCCATTGGGCAACCGTCATGCCCGCGATCCGACGCCGGCGCTTGCGTAGTTTCACCTGGCGCGTCGGCTGCAGCGCCGTGCCGCTCGACTGTTCCCAGGCTTTGGCCGGCGGCAGATCAACGGCGGCCGAGACCTGCGGCGGGGCGACCGCCTCGCTCGGTCTGGGAGGATCGGTAAGGGCCTTGACCAGCAGCCCGATATCCTCGCCGTCCATGATCGGCTGCTGTTGCAGGATGCTGTTGGCGAAGTGGTCGACGGCGTCGGCCACGACCACCCTGGCCGTGGGGTTGACGGTGTCCACATGGGCGCGCGGGTTGCTGAACGCCAGCACCGGCTGTACTTCGGGGAGTCCATAGCCCTGGGCCTGGATGAAGTGCAGCAGCGTCTGGGACATCCCGATCACCGTCGCCTGCAGATTGGGCTTGAGGCGGGTGAACTGCTGGCTGCGGGCGTTGTAGCGCAGCCACTCGCTTTCCTGGGCCCGGAAGATGCCGGTGACCGTGCTCGGATGGATCAGCCAGACCCCTTGGGGGCCGATCAAGGTCATGGGGACCGGATCGGGCACGCCCGGGATCCGGGTGTTGCGCAGCACGACGAACTCACTCCCCAGCGTCCGGCCCAGCCGCTGGGTGAGCTGTGTCTGCGCCTGCATCATCCCGAACCAGCCGAGGCCGAAGCGGAAGGTGCCCTGCAGGCGGTTCTGAATGCCGATCTTGCCGTCCGGATCGCGGAACTCGGATTTGTCGATGACCTTCATGGCTTCCTGGCGAGCCGGGAGGCTAGCGGCCCGGCTGACGCCATGGCAATTATAGGTCAGGACAACGCCCAGACAACCCCGTCCCTCGGGTTCGAGCTGAGCCAGGACGGAGGCGGCCAGGCCAGCGCTGGCCGCCTCCGTCCTGGTTGACTTCGGCCGGGTGGGCCGTTACACTTTCCCCATCAAGGTCCTTATCGGAGGAGGCGATTATGCCGGCGCCAACCCATCGTTTGATCGTCCGCACGGGCCCGAATCCGGGCATGGTCTTTGACCTGACGAAGGAGGTTACCCTGATCGGCCGAGATGTCACGAATGACATCGTGGTGGGCGATCCCGAGCTCTCGCGCCAGCATGCGCGGCTCACCCGCACCCCGGCCGGGTACATCCTAGAGGATCTGGGCTCCACCAATGGCACCTTCGTCAACAGTGAGCGCCTGGTGACCGCCCGCGCCCTGAGCGCCGGCAACTTGCTGGGCTTCGGGGAGAACGTCACCGTCACCTTCGACTCGATGTCTCCGGAGGCCGCCGCCACGGTGATGGCCGCGGCTGCTCGACCGGTTGCACCCTTGCCGCGGGTGCAGGCCCCGGCCACGCCGCCGCCACCGACCCCGGCCGGTATCCCGGCTGACCAGCCGAAGCCATCCGGACGCAGGTCGTGGGTGATGGCCGGGTGTGGCTGTCTGGTGCTGATCGTGACCTGTATCGCCTTCCTGTTCTTCATGGACAGCTTCTTCCCCGATATCCTGTATGCTCCCATGCAGATTTTTGGGTTCTGAGTCAATTTGGCAGAGA
>JALHUE010000149.1 GCA_022866145.1 Anaerolineales bacterium
CGACGGGGGCTTCGCCGAGGCGATGCTGGCTGAGGCGAATTTCGCTTATCGTCTCCCGGAATCGATCTCGGATCTTGAGGCCGCGCCTTTGCTATGCGCCGGGATCATTGGCTTGCGGTCACTGCGCAAGGCGGACCTTGCCCCTGGCGAATGCCTGGGCTTGATCGGGTTCGGCGCCAGCGCCCACCTGGCACTGCAAGTTGCTCGCTCGTGGAACTGCGAAGTCCACGTGTTCACCCGTTCCCAGGCCCATCGCCGGCTCGCCCTGGACCTTGGCGCGGCCTGGGCGGGAGGCCTCGACGACTCCCACCCGGCCACGCTCGATCGGGCTGTGCTGTTCGCACCCGCCGGCGAACTAGTCCCCCAGGCGCTGCGAAGCCTGCGGCCGGGAGGCACACTCGCCATCAACGCCATCCACATGTCGGCCATTCCCGCCTTCCCGTACGAGATCCTGTATGGAGAGCGCACCCTGCGCAGCGTCGCCAACGCTACCTACCAAGACGGGGTGGATTTCCTGCAGCTGGCGGACCGCCTTCGCCTGCGAGTCCAGGCTACACCGTACCCGCTGAATGAAGCCGCTCGGGCCCTAAGTGACATCAAGCACAGCCGGGTCGAGGCGGCGGCGGTGCTTCAGCCATGATCCGCCTCGGGACGTCCGGGTTCTCCTATGACGACTGGGTCGGTCCGGTATACCCGGTTGGCCTGCCGCGCCGGGGATGGCTGGGGCACTATGCTCAGCAGTTCGACACAGTGGAGCTGAACGTCACCTACTATCGGCTGCCGGCCAGCAAGACCGTCGAGGGGTGGGTCGCCCACACGCCCGCCGACTTCCTGTTCACGGTCAAGGCTCATGGCAGCCTGACTCATGAGCGTCAGGCCCCAGACTTCGCAGGGTTCGTCCTGAGTGCGCAGCCGCTGAAGGAGTCTGGCAAGCTGGCCTGCGTCCTGGCGCAGTTCCCGCACGCCTTTCACCCGACGCCCGATAACCGCGAGTACCTGGCTCGACTGCGGGAGGGGTTGGGGGAGTTGCCGGTTGTCATCGAGTTCCGGGACAGCGCCTGGGTGAGCGAGGCGACGTTCGAAAGGCTGCGCCAACTGGACCTCGGCTACTGCTGCGTGGACGAGCCGGCGTTGAAGGGCTTGATGCCTCCGGTGGCAGTCGCCACCAGCTCGCTGGGGTACGTCCGCTTTCACGGTCGCAACGCTGCCCGGTGGTGGGAGCACGAGCAAGCCTTCGAGCGCTATGACTACACCTACCGCCGAGACGAGCTCGAGGAGTGGGTCCCTAGGCTGCGGGACCTGGAGGCCAACACCTCGCTAACGCTGGTGTATGCCAACAACCACTACCGGGGACAAAGCGTGGACGCCCTGCGGCAGCTGAGCCTGCTGCTTGCAGACGGCAGTCGATGAGGCCTGCACACCCCATCCGCTGACGCCGGCTTCCATGGGGGACTGCCGGGCAGCGAGATGGGCTATAATCGAGCAAAATCCCGGAAGCGAAGCGCCGGGAAGAAGGCTTCGCCGCCTGCGTCAATGCCAGAGATCCTCGGCGCCCGTTGGCGCACAACCCCAGGCGGGACGTCAACCCATGTCCGGACACTCAAAGTGGTCGACCATCAAGCGCAAGAAGGCCGCCAATGACGCCAAGCGCGGCAATGTCTTCACGCGGCTCGCCCGGGAAATCGCCATGGCGGCCCGTCAGGGGGGCGGTGACCCAGACGCCAACTTTGGCCTGCGGCTGGCGATCGAGAAGGCACGCGCGGCCAACATGCCCAAGGACAACATCGATCGCGCCGTTCGGCGCGGGACAGGCGAGGACAAAGACGCCGCCGCCTTCGAGCAGATCCTGTACGAGGGCTACGCCCCGCACGGCGTGGCGTTGATGATTGAGGTCGTCACCGACAACCGCAATCGGACGGTGGCCGACTTGCGCCACCACCTGACGCGTTCTGGCGGGAGCATGGCCGAGGCGGGATCGGTGGCCTGGCAGTTCAAGCGCGTGGCCTACTACGCCGTCCCGCTGCGTGGGACCGACGCCGATCAGGTGTTTGAGGCAGCAGTGGAAGCCGGCGCCGATGATGTGCTCTCCGGCGACGACGCGGTCGAGATCCTTGGCCCGATCGAGTACTTCAAGGCGATCAACGACGCATTGGAGGCGATCGGGGTCCGGCCCGAGGATGCCTCCCTGCAGCTGCGGCCCACGACCACGGTTGAACTCTCGCCGGAGCACACGCTGCAGGTCATGCGCGTCATCGAAGGCATTGAAGAGCTAGATGACGTACAGCACGTGTATTCTGCCCTGCAGGTGACGGACGAGGCAGTCACTCTGCTCGAGACGGCCTGAGCGGGTCTCGGTCAAGCAAGCGGCATGCTGGTCCTTGGAATTGATCCCGGAACGGCGACCACAGGGTATGGCCTGGTCCGGGAAGCCGAAGACGGCTCGCTCAAGCTCCATGCCTACGGCGTGATCAGGACCGACTCCCGGCAGGGCATGCCCGCCCGACTGCTCGAGTTGTTCCGCGGCCTGGAGTCCATCCTCCGGGCGGAGCAGCCGGACGAGGCTGCGGTTGAGGAACTGTACTTCCAACGCAATGTCACCAATGCCATCAGCGTTGGACAGGCGCGGGGGGTCGTGCTGATGGCCCTGGCGCAGGCTGGGCTGCCGACCGGCGAGTACTCGCCCCAGCATGTCAAGTTGGCCGTCGCCGGTGACGGCGCGGCTGACAAGCGTCAGGTCCAGGAGATGGTGAGGATCCTGCTTGGCCTGCCGGAGATCCCCCGTCCGGACGACGCCGCAGATGCCCTGGCGGTCGCCATCTGCCACACCCATTCTCGCCGGCTGCTGCAAGTCCGGAGGAGCGTAGCGTGATCGCCTCTGTGCAGGGAACGGTACAGCACCTGGCTCCGGGGGAGATTGTCCTGGAAGTCGGGGGCGTGGGGCTAGCCGTCGCTGTTCCGCTGGCAGTGGCCGAGCGCTCGGCCCGCATCGGCGAGCCGATGTTCCTGCATACTCGCCTGATTGTGCGCGAGGACAGCCTGAGCCTGTATGGATTCGAGACGGCCGAGGAGCGGGACCTTTTCGATCTCCTGCTGCAAGTGAGCGGCGTCGGACCGCGTCTTGCGCTGTCGATCATCTCCCACGTGTCGCTGGATCGCTTGCAGGCGGCCGTCTCGCGCGACCAGCCAGAACTGCTCTCGGGCATCCCGGGCGTGGGGCGGAAGACCGCAGAGAAGATCGTCTTCCAGCTACGGGATAGGGTGGGCGTCACCCTGATTCCCTCCCCCGAGCTGCTGGAAGCAGACCGCGACGTCCTGGGCGTACTGACCACCCTTGGCTACAGCATGGTCGAGGCGCAGTCCGCCGTGCAAGGTTTGCCGGCGGATGCATCCAAGGACGTCGAGGAGCGTGTCAAGCTGGCGCTGCGCTATCTGGCCGGCCGCTAGGCGGCTGTCCCTCCGGAACCCCAAAGGGGATTGAGGACAATCAGTCATGAATGAGGTCACGGTGTTTGTCGGTCCCGGCATGATGGCCGAGGCCATGGCGACGGGGCTGGTGCGCAAGGCAGGCGTGGCCCCGGGACAGATCCTGATGAGCGGCCCTAACCCCGCTCGGCTGCAGGAGCTGGCCGATCGCTACGGGCTGGCAACAACCACCGATAACCGCTCGGCCGTGCAAGCCGCCAGCACGATTGTGCTCTCGGTGAAGCCGCAGACGCTGCCAAAGGCGGCGGCGGACTTGAAAGGAAGGATCCCGAAAGACAGCCTGGTGATCTCGATCGCCGCCGGCGTGCCGCTATGGAAGCTGGACGAACTGCTCGACCACTCGCGTTTGGTACGGGCGATGCCGAATACCCCCGCTCAAGTCGGAGAGGCCATTACGGTCTGGACCGCGACCCCGGAGGTCAACGAGGGCCAGCGAGCAACCGCGCGTCAGCTGCTCTCCGCCATCGGACAGGAGATCTATGTCGAGGATGAGGACTACCTCGATATGGCCACCGCCCTGTCTGGAACCGGACCGGCGTATGTCTATCTGTTCATGGAATCCCTGGTCGACGCCGGAGTCCACCTGGGCTTCCCGCGCCGCATCGCCGAGCAGCTTGTCGTTCAGACGGTCAAGGGATCGGTGGCCTACTATGAAGCCATGCCCAAGCACTTCGCCGGGATGCGAAATCAGGTTACCTCCCCCGGCGGCACGACTGCAGCCGCACTGTACTACCTCGAGAAGGCCGGCTTCCGAACCGCGCTCTCGCGGGCAATCTGGGCCGCCTACGAACGCTCGACTCAATTGGGGGAGGGGAAGAAGAGCGGAAGCGTTGCCGAGGGCTGAGACAGGCCGAGGCCAGCAACTCGCCAGGGCGCGGGGGCAAGGCGTGTCTCGCCCGTGGGCGCCGTCTCACTTGTGAACGCCTGGACAAAAAGGAGCCGTTCAGGTACGATTCGCTTGTCCGAGTTCGGGGCGCAGGCCGGAGCGCGGACCTCACCCTAGTCAACAACGTAAGTGCCTGGCCGGCCCGGGAAACTCGACGCCGGCCATTATTCAAGCAGCGACCTGCTGGAGGACGCATGTCGGACCTGGCCAGAGATCTCTCAGCCTCACTCCGCCAACAGATCGAAGAATACGCCCCCAGGGTTGAGTTCAAGGACATTGGAACGGTTCTGGCGGCCGGCGATGGGATCGCGACGGTCTCAGGCCTGGCGGGTGTCGGGGCCAACGAACTGGTTGAGTTCGAGAACGGCGTGCTGGGAATTGCCTTCAACCTGGGCGTCGAGTCGGTGGGCGTGATCATCCTGGGGGACTACAGCCGGATCGAAGCCGGGAAGACGGTCACCGGCACCGGCCGGATTGCGTCCGTCCCAGTAGGCGACGGCCTGGTGGGGCGGGTCGTCAACGCCCTGGGGGAGCCGATCGACGGCAAGGGAGCTGTGCCGAGCAGCCGCTTCCGGCCGATCGAGCGCATTGCCCCAGGCGTGGTGCGCCGCCACGATGTTGATACTCCGGTGCAGACCGGGATCATCGCCATCGACTCGATGATCCCGATCGGCCGAGGGCAGCGCGAGCTGATCATCGGCGACCGGCAGACCGGCAAGACGGCACTGGCCGTCGACACCATCATCAACCAGAAGGGCAAGGACCTGATCTGCATCTATGTCGCCGTCGGGCTGAAGCGGGCGGCGATTGCGCGTACGGTGGCGGCGTTCGAACGCGTCGGAGCGATGGACCACACTGTGGTTGTGGCGGCTGCCGCCGATGAGCCGGCTGCTCTGCAGTACATCGCACCCTACGCCGGCTGCGCCATCGGAGAGGAATTCGCCGAAGCCGGGCGCGATGCCCTGGTCATCTATGACGACCTTTCGAAACATGCTTGGGCCTATCGCCAGGTGTCGCTGTTGCTGCGGCGCCCGCCGGCGCGTGAGGCTTACCCCGGGGACGTGTTCTACCTGCACAGCCGCCTGCTCGAGCGCGCCGTGCGGATTGCCGACCGCTACCTGATCGTGTCGAAGGACCTTCAAGGCGAGGCCCCCACCGAAGCCAGCCTCGACGGCCGGGTCTACGATGGTCCGCTAGCGCAGCACGATGCAGACGCCGCCCTGGCGGCGCGCTCCGACTCCGACCGCCTGCGCGTGGCAAAGCAAGCCGGATCGGGGGGCTCGCTGACAGCCCTGCCGATCATCGAGACGTTGCTGGGCGATGTCTCGGCCTATATCCCGACCAACGTGATCTCGATCACCGATGGCCAAATATACCTGGAGAGCGACCTGTTCTACGCCGGAATCCGCCCGGCCGTGAATGTCGGGCTTTCCGTATCGCGCGTCGGTGGGTCGGCCCAGCTGAAGGCGATGCGTCAGGTGGCCGGCCGCCTGCGGCTTGACATGGCCGCCTTCCGCGAGGTGGCGGCCTTTGCCCAGTTCGGTTCCGACCTGGACAAGGCCACCCAGGCGCAGTTGGCGCGCGGCCAACGCCTGCAGGAGGTCCTCAAGCAGCCGCAGTACCAGCCGATGTCCCTGGAGCATCAGGTGCTCTCGCTGTTCGCGGTGACCAACGGGTACGCCGACGCGGTGCCCGTCACTCGCATCAAGACCTGGCAGGCCGCCATGCTGCGGCACTTCGACACCACCGTCCCGGAGCTCGGGCGCGACCTGGTCGAGAGGCGTCAGATCACTGAGGAAACGGAAGCCGGGCTTCGGTCAGTGCTCGAGGCCTTCAACCGGACCTGGCCCTAGCCGGCCGAAGAACGAAGTGTAGGGAGCATCCGTGGCATCGGGACGCGAAATGAGGCTGCGTATTCGCAGCGTCGGCAATATCGCCCAGGTCACCCGGGCCCTGCAGGCGGTGAGCGCCAGCAAGGTGCGACGGGCGCAGCAGGCGGCATTGGCGACCCGGCCGTACGCCACCCAGGCCTGGGCAGTCCTTCGCCACCTTTCCTCCCAGCCCGGGCGCAATTCGGTCCACCCGCTGCTGAGGGACCGCGAGCAGGTTCGGCACCAGCTGGTGGCTGTGATCACGGGGGATCGCGGCCTGGCCGGAGCCTACAACATCAACGTCGTGCGCTTCGCCCTGGACAGCTTCCGGGCTTCAGCGGTGCCGGTCAGCTTTGTGATTATCGGCCGCAAGGGCCGGGACCTGATCTCCCGCCAGCGGGTCGACATCCGGGCGGAGTTCGGCGGGCTCCCCTCGGAACCGGAGTTCTCTGACGTGTCCGCTATCGGCCGCTTGCTGGTCGATGAGTTCCTGCAGGGCCGGGCTGACCAGGTACACGTTGTGTACACCGACTTTGTCAACATGCTGCGGCAGGTGCCGACGGCCAAGAAGCTGCTGCCTTTGGAGCTGGAG
>JALHUE010000150.1 GCA_022866145.1 Anaerolineales bacterium
GGTGGTGACAGCCGGGCCGGCGTCCTCTTGGCGGAGCACCGTCTGCCCGCTGCGGAAGGCTTCCTGGGCGGCGGGCTCACCCCACGTCAGCTCAGCCTCCTTCGACCGCCCTCTCCCTAGCGCCCGAGCATAGGTGGGTTCGAGCGAGCCGGAGTCCTCGTTCTGCAGGTACAGCGAGACAACGTCGAAGATGAAGATCGTGCGCGCCAGCCGGAACACCGCATCCAGCCCAGCCTCGGTGTCGTACGTCTCGGCAACGATTCGGGCGATGGCGTAAACCGCATTCAGTTCTGTGCCATGCGTCAGCGGGCCGGGAGGGATCAGGGGTCCAGTCATGAGGCGCTGGCTGCCGTGGGGAGGGAGAACCGGAAAACCGTCCCTTGCCCTTCGCTGCTCTCTACCTGGAGCTGGGCGCCGTGGGCGCCGAGGATCATCTTGACCAGCGCCAGACCCAGCCCCGTGCCTCCGTAGCGGCGGGTCGGCGAACCGTCCAGCTGGTGGAAGGGCTCGAAGATCTCCTCCAGCCGTTCCTGGGGGATGCCGATCCCGGTGTCGCGGACGATGAGCGTGACCAGCTCACGGTCGGCGGAGGCCGAGACCTCCACGCTGCCGCCGGCCGGGGTGAACTTGATGCCGTTGTCCAGCAACTGATACAGCACCCACCCGATCTTCTCCCGGTCGGCGTGCACCGCTGGGACGGTCGGGGCGATGGACAGGACCAGAGACACACCTGCCTTGTCGGCTTTCGAGCGGGAGCGGCTGACTACCTGGTCCGCCAGCTCCGCGGCGTCGACCCTTCGAAGGTCGATCGTCATTCCCGCCCGCGAGGCCGTGGAGTACTCGATCAAGTCCTCGATCAACCGCTCCAGCCTGTCGGTGGCGCGGTACATGACCGTGACCGCCTTGCGCTGTTCCTCGTTCAGCGGACCGAGCTGCTCGTCCTGGATCAATTCGACGTAGCCCTTGATATGGGCGAGAGGCGTGCGCAACTCGTGGCTGACGTTCGAGATCAGGTTGGCCTTGATCTGGTTGAGCTCAGTCAGACGTTCGAGGGTGCGGCGGAGTTCGGCCGTGCGCTCGATCACCCGGCGCTCCAGGGTGCGGTTGGCCTCCTGAAGCGCAGCGTGCAGCTCAATGATCTGGCGGGTGATCGCCCGGTCCAGGGTCTCCCGATCCACCAGGCCCATCTCGAGCAAGGTCTGGCCGAGCAGGCGCGCCTGGCCGCTGGCGGCGACCTCTTTCTGGCGGGCGAGCGCCTGGCCCAGCTGGACCTCGGTCAGCACACCTTGCTCGATCAAGTACTCGCCAATACGCGGGACCATGGACTCCGGGGTGCGGCGCATGGGGGCCGTTTCGGGGAAGCCCTCGAGGTAGGCCCGTTCGGCCAGGAGGGCCAGAAGGAACAGGTCGACCCCGCAGTGGGGACAGGTTCGCGAATCGGGCGGGAGACGGGTGCCACATTGGGGGCAGGACGCCCCCAGCCTGCCCGTCTGGGATGCAGGCGGCGTTGTCATAGGGCGAGCGGAAGGGCCTCCTCTCCGTTCGGTACTATAGCCTCACTGGCGCATGTGGGCAAGTGCGGCTGGGTTGAGAGGTGGCTGTAAGGTCGGCCGGAGGCCGCGACGTAGATAATGGGATCGAGCTTGCGGAGAGGTCTATGGCCATATCGGTGCTCCTAATTGATGACGACCCGGATTTGTCGATCATGCTTCGCACCTTGCTGCGAGGGCAGGATTTCCAGATCCGGGCTGTATTCACCGGCGAGGATGGCGTGCGAGAGGTCAAACTCGACGAGCCGGACGTGATCATCCTCGATTTGCTGATGCCGGAGATGGATGGCTGGCAGGTTTGCGAGGAGATCCGGTCGTTCTCCGATGTGCCGATCCTGATCCTCTCGGCCCTCGGCGCTCCGGGCAGCGTGGCCCGGGCGCTGGACGCCGGTGCCGACGATTACTTGATCAAGCCGGTCCACGCCAGCTTGCTGGCATCCCGGCTGCGCACCCTGGTGCGGCGCAAGTCGCTGGCGCTGGTCGGAGCCGACGTCGCGGCCTGATTTCCCTTTGGTTTGGATCGCTGGCTGGCAACCGCGTTTCTCCATCTCAGCGGCGCACCTCAGGGTGCGCCGCTGAGATTCTGGGCGCGTGCGCCGGGGGTGCCCGGTGAGTCGGTCTCTCAGCTCAAGCATGCCGTGCCCGGGAGGCTCCCGACGCTTTTCCAGGCCTGTGTTCGGTGGGATGTTGTCGAGGGCGAGCGGCGTCGGCTTACAGGGGAGCCTGCGTGGCGCCGCCGTCGAAGAACAGGGCGTGGCCATGGATGTAGGACGCCGCCGGGGAAGCCAGCCAGGCGACGGTGTCCCCGAACTCCTCGGCCGTACCCATCCTCCTCAGCGGGACCCCGGCCGTGATCCGGGCAATCTCCGCCTGGGCGGTGCCGCCGGATCGGTCAGCTCGGTCCTGCATCAGTTCTTCCACGCGCTCGGTGCGGGTCCAGGCCGGGTTCAAGCTGTTGACGCGAATGCCGCTGGGACCGAGTTCATTCGCCAGGCTCTTGGCCAGGCCGATCACCGCCATGCGCAGGGCGTTGGAGAGGATCAAATTCTCGACCGGCTGCTTGACGGAGTACGACTGACAGAACACGATGCTCCCGTTGGCCTGGCGGAGCATGGAGGGCACGACGGCGTAACATAGCCGAACCGCGCTCATCACGGTCGCCTGGAAGGAGGAATCCCAGTCCTCGGGAGCGAAGTTCAAGAACGGCCCAGGCGGCGGCCCCCCGGCGTTGGCCACCAGGATGTCGATGCGGCCGAGTCGCTCCATGGCCTGGGAGACGAACTGCTCCACCTGAGGCCCAGAGCTCAGGTCGGTTTGAAACGAAAGAACCTGGATACCGGCGGCCTGCTGGATCTCAGCGGCGGCCGTGTGAATGCGCTCACCGCGGGCGCAGATGGCGACCCTTGCGCCTTCACGCGCCAGCGCGGCTGCGGCTGCCCGCCCGAGTCCACGCGAGGCGGCGGTCACGATCGCCGTCTTTCCTGCCAATCCAAGGTCCATCGTGCCTCCGCTGAGTGCCTCACAGGGCGTGATATTGGTAGTCCACGACTGTCATGTCAGGGCGTTGGCGCTCGACCCAGCCCGGGATCTTCGACAACCAGCGTTCGACGTGCCGGCCGTCGTTGCTGACGGCCACGATCCCGATGACGGCGTCTTCATGCCGATCCATCAGTTCGACTTCGGCCGCCGAGACACTGAACTCGCGCTGCAACGCCGCCAGCAGGGGCTTGAGGCGGCCCCGCTTCTCCTTAAGCGATCGGCAGCCAGGCAGGCGAATCTCGAGCACGATCGCACCGACGTGCATGGCATGAGTGTAGCCCGCGGTCAGCAGGCCGGCAAGGCCAGCCCCGCCCGTGCCGTCCCTCGTCCCGGCATTGGCTGACCGGTCGGCCCACACTCTGCGCAGGCATGAAGTCCGCAGGTCATGCTGTGCAGCCGATGGCTGCTGATCGGAAGCCGCCCACAAGGGAACCACTTGGAGAGATCTTCAGATCTTGCGTTGGATAGGCGGAGCCAGAAACCGTGCCTGCGTCTCGGCGCTGAGCGGACGCCCGCCGTCAGGCCACCGGCAGAGCCGGCTGAGGCTGGGTCGCACCGCAGCACGGCGCGCCCTGCGATCCGGGCGCGGGCTGCGCGCTGGCTAACGGCGGTGGGCCTAGGGCGGCTCCGGCGCGCCCGGGTCAGACGCGGGCGGTCCAGGCCTCGGAGCCATAGGTGGCCTCGGCGAGGGCGCGGGCGCGTTCCGTTTCGCCTGCGCTCAACGAGGCCGCCTTGAGGTCGATCCGCAGGGCCATCGCCATACCTCGGGTCAGCGCCTCCGCCGCCTCCTCCCAGCCAACGGTTCGGCCCAGCAGGTCCGAGAGGGTTGCGGCCTTCGACCGGAGTTGATCTCGGGCACCCTGGCGGGCGTCGTCCGAATCGAACCGCAGGCCAAGGCAGATCCGGGTGATGTCCCCCGAGAGCGGGATCGTGCCGTGCTGCAGCACAGTCTGCCGCCGCCGCACCTGAGCGCTGCCGGCGACCTTCCGTCCTTGCAGGCTGATCTCGTAGGCGCTTGGCGCCTCGAAGCACACCGGCTGCTGGCGTTCGGCCTGCGAGAGCGGGATGCCGGGCTGCACTTCGGGCTGCAGGCCGAGCAACTCCAGCCCGGCGACGATCCCCAGGCTGAGATGCTGATAGCTCTCCAGCACTCCGCCCGCGACCCGTGGGTCGCCCTCGGGGAGGACGATCGAATATGTCAGCTCATCGGTGTGCAGAATGGCGCGGCCTCCGGTCGGCCGACGCACGACGTCCCAGCCGAGCGAGTCCGCTCGGTCCCGGTCGAGCTGGGCGATCGGCTGGGCAAAGCCAAGCGAAAGGCAGGGTGGATTCCAGGCATACAGGCGCAAGGTAGGCGGCGCGGTCCCTTCGGCCACGGCCTCTTGAAGAGCATGATCGGTGGCCATGTTGTCGGAGCCGGGCGCAGCGGGCGAGAGAATCAAACGCCAGGGGGACGGCGGGGTCGACATCGCGACCGATTATACCGGCCGGCCCCATGGTGAGAGCCCTGCATGGTACACTCGCCGAATGCCTCCCGGATCTGGATGCATTCGCCGGCAGTCGCCGATTCGGATTCGGTCTATGGCCTATGCACGACGGCTGTGGGCCGCAGCGATGTTGGCCGCGTTCTCACTCAGCAGCTGCCGCCCCGCAACGGCTGCAGCCCCTGCGCCCACCCATCCGCCGGCAACCCCGCCTCAGGCATCACCGACGGCCGAACAGCTGCAGGCGCCTGGCGACTCGCTCAGCGGGAGGGTGGTCGTATGGATGGATTGGCCGCCGGCCGAAACCCACTGGCTGAGTGGGCTGCTGTCCCAGTTCGGCGAGCGGCACCAGGGCGTGCAAGTTTCCCTGCGCTATATCCCGAGGGCGGAGTTCCATGCCAAGTTGCTGTCCCAGGCCCTGCTGGCCGATGGACCCACGATCCTTCTCGGACCTTCGGCCTGGGCGACGGAGCTCTACGACGCCGGGATGACGCAAGAGGTGACCGAGCGCATCTCGCCGGAGCTCCGGGCGTCGCTCACCCCGATAGCCTGGTCGCAGGCCGAGGATGGTGAGCAGATGCTCGGCGTCCCGATTGAGCTGCAGGGGATGGTGCTCTACCGCAATCCAGCGATCCTCCCGGAGGCGGCACCGAACCTCGAGGAGATGGAGCAGCGCTCGGCAGCCCTCTCCAGCCGGCGCGGCCTGGTCCTCGACCTGGGCATGCGGACGTCGATGCCCTTCATGTCGGCCTGCGGCGGAACGCTGATGCTGGTCAACTCCGGGATCCAGGTCGATGAGGCTGTTGGGACCTGCTGGCTCAAGCTGCTCCAGCGGATGGCGGGGATGGGAACCATCGGGTCGGAACCGGATGCCGACCTGCAGGCCTTCTTGGCGGGCGATACTGCCTGGCTGGTGGACTCGGTGGAGTACCTGCCGCGCATCGAACAGGCGTTGGGTCAAACGCCTGTGATCGATGATTGGCCGGTGTACGGCGAGACCGGCAAGCCGCTCTCCGGTTACACCTGGGCCCTGAACGCGTACTTGCGCTCCGGATTGGGCGTGGAGGATGCGGAAGCATCCTGGGCGTTCATCCAGTTCCTGCTCTCCCCCGAAGCCCAGCTGGACTACAGCCGCATCGCGGGCGCGGCCCACCTGCCGGTGCTGGCCGAAGCCTGGGAGTTGTCGGAGGAGATGGCACAGGCTCGTGAGATCCTGACCAACAACACCCCATACCCCCTGGCACGCGGCCTGGCGGAATTCACAACCCCGCTCGAGCGGGCGGCACGGCTGGTGGCTCGCCAATCCGGTGAGCCGGTTTCTGCCTGGCGGCGGGCGATGGAGACGCTCCGGGTGCAGCCGACAGCCTCATCTCCCTAGCTTGCCGCCGTCGCTCACACGGCCCCGCCGAGCCTTGCTTCAGGCCGTGCCAAGGTGACCGCCCGAGCGGGATGTATAATCCGCGCAACCGGCAGGGATGACTCGGGACTTGCGGTTGCGCTCATGCACGTTATCTTGACTCACGAACAAGCCGATTTCGACGCCCTGGCTGGGTTGTATGCCGCCAGCCGGCTTCAACTGGGTGCGCTGGCCGTGCTGCCAAGGCGCGTGAACAGGAACGTTCGTGCCTTCCTCACTCTGTATGGAGACCAGCTGCCGTTCATCGAGGCCGACGACTTGCCCCGCGCGCCCATCGAATCCGTGCTGCTCGTAGACACACAGGCCTTGCCCTCGCTGCGGGGCATGGGCAAAGCGACGAAGGTCCAGATCGTCGACCACCACCCGCTGGACCCGGCCGTCGACCCGGAATGGCCGCGATCCATCGAAGGCGTGGGGGCGACGACGACGCTGCTGGTTGAAAGCCTCCAGGACAGCGACAGCACGTTGGAGCTGGTTGGTGCCACACTGCTGCTGCTCGGCATCTATGAGGATACTGGATCGCTGAGCTACGCTGCGACGACGCCGCGCGACGTACGCGCCGCTGCCTGGCTGCTGGAAAGCGGCGCAAGCCTGCGGGTGGCAGACGACTTCCTCCACCACCCGCTCTCAACAGAGCAGCGGCGCCTGTACGAGCGGCTGTTGGCCAATGCCCGCACCTCGTACCTGCACGGTCTGGCGATCGTGGTCGCCTGCGCCGAGGCGGAGGGTCTGGTGGATGAGATCTCGACCCTCGCCCACAAGCTGCGTGATCTGTTCGACCCGGCTGGCTTGTTCGTCATCGTCGCCTTGAACGGGAGCGTGCAGCTGGTGGCGCGGGCGACGACCGATCTGTTGGACGTCGGGCGCGTCGCCGCTCATTTCGGAGGGGGCGGACACAGCAGGGCGGCAGCCGCTATCATCCGCGGCAAGACCGCGGAGCAGGTGTGCCAGGAAATCTTGTCCCTGCTGCCCGACTTCGTTCAGCCGGCTCTCACCGTTGGGGAGATCATGTCGCGGGATCCGCAGCTGTTGGCGCCGGAGGTGACGGTCAGGCAAGCCGCCGAGCGCATGCGGCGCTTTGGCCATGAGGGATACCCGATCGTCGAGGGCGGCAAGGTAGTGGGGTTGCTCACCCGCCGGGCGGTGGACCGGGCGGCGGCCCACGACATGTCCGGCCGACCCGTGCGCGAAGTCATGGAAGCCGGCGAGCTCGTGGTTCATCCCCAAGATTCGGTCCAGCATCTTCAGCGGGTGATGATCGAGCACAACTGGGGTCAGGTGCCAGTCGCCGATAGCAGCAGCGGGGAGATTGTCGGCATCGTCACCCGGACGGACATCCTGCGCACGCTGGCGGCTGAGCCCGGCGAGCCGCCGGCCGCCAAGCTGCTCCGCAAACTGGAGCAGGCGCTGCCTGCCTCACGCCTGGCGCTGCTGGAATTGGTTGCCCAGCAGGCGGAGGAGCAGGGGACGGCCTTGTACATCGTTGGCGGATTCGTGCGCGACCTACTCCTCGGATTGGAGCCGGTGGACTTCGATCTGGTCGTCGAAGGGGATGCCATCGCCCTTGCCCGCGCCCTTTCGTCTCGCTTTGGCGGCAAAGTGAGCAGCCACACGCGCTTCGGCACCGCCAAGTGGGCGATTGATTCTGACGACGCCCGCCTACGGCGGGCGATCTTCGCCGGGGTGGGGGCAGACGCCGATGTTCCGGCAGGCCTGGATCTGGTGGCCGCCCGGACGGAGTTCTACACTCATCCAACGGCGCTGCCTTCGGTACAGCGCGGCTCAATCAAGCTCGACCTGCACCGACGGGACTTCACCATCAACACCCTCGCCCTGCGTCTCGATGGTCCCCACCGCGGCCAGCTCCTCGATCCGTGGGGTGGGGGTCGGGACCTGCAAAGCCAACTGATCCGGGTGCTGCATTCGATCAGCTTCATTGATGACCCCACGCGTATCCTCCGGGCGGTTCGGCTGGAGCAGCGCCTCGGGTTTGCGATCGAGGCCCGGACCATGGAACTGCTCCAGCAAGCGTTGGGGTTGATCCCACGCGTAAGCGGCGAGCGCCTGCGGGCAGAGCTGGAGAGCGTGTTCCCCGAGCCGACCGCAGGTGCCGCCCTGGGACGGATGGCCGCCCTAGGTGTGCTGCAGGCCATTGATCCAGGCCTGGGGTGGGATGAGCGGCTGGACCACGGGCTCAACGACGCCCGCTCCTTCGACGCACCGAGATCCTGGCAGCTGGACGACGGTCCCAGCCTCGAGGCTCTGGTGTACGGGTTGTGGCTGTTCCGCCAGGAGGAGAAGGCGGTGCAGCGGGCGTGCAGCCGGCTTCACTTTCCAGCGGCGATGGCGGAGGTGGCCCTGCAGGCCAACCGTCTGGGTCGAACCGGGGCTGCCTGGTCAGGAAACGAGCGCCCGAGTCAGCTCGTCGAGAACCTGGAGCAGGTACCCGAGGCCTCGCTGATCGTGGCCTGGCTGGCGATGCGCGGCACGACGTTGGCCGCAGCCATCGAGCGCTACTTGAGCCAGTGGCGACGGCTGCGGCCCGACACGGATGGTCTAAGGTTGAAGAGCCTGGGATTGCGGCCCGGCCCGGCCTATCGGCGAATCCTGAACCGGCTGCGCGCGGCGCGGCTCGACGGCGAGGCCGCTTCGCCCGAAGACGAGGAACGGATCTTGCAGCAGCTGCTAGTGGAGGAGGCCGGCCATGCAGGCTGATTCCATCGAACTCACCTCTTTGACAATCCGCACGGGCAGCGAACCGGATCTGCCGGCCCTGGAGTGGGACGGGGAGTACCGGCATTTCCGTCGGGTCTACCGTCGGGCCATGGAAGAGGCCCGGCGCGGCGCCCGGGTCCTGCTCCTGGCGGAAGTGGAGGACATGGTCGTGGGGCAGCTGTTCGTCCAATTCCGGGGCACGGACCTTTCCGGCGAACAGCGCGGCCGATTCGGCTACTTGCACGCGTTTCGCGTCCGACCGCCGTACCGCAACCGGGGAATCGGCACCCGTCTGGTGTCGGAGGCCGAGGCGGTTCTGCAGCAGCGTGGGTACTGGAGAGCGCTGATTGCGGTCGCCATCGGGAACAAGCCAGCGCTCGCCCTGTACCAGCGGCTGGGGTATGCCATCACCGGCCGCGACCGCGGGGAGTGGTCGTACAGCGATCATTTGGGCAAGGTGTGCCATGTGCACGAACCCTCCTACGTCCTCGAGAAGCCCCTGCCTGCCGCTGCCTCGGTGCAATGAATCCGATTCGGATGGGTGGGCTGATCCTCGTGAGCGCGGGGATTGCCGCCTGTGCCTCTCCCCACCCTGGCCCTGTGACCGAGCGCGTGATCGCCCCCTGGACGGACGTGCTGGAGCAAGTCCACCTCGAAGGCGAGGCCCAACCCTCGCCGACGGCCACGCCCACATTGCTGCCTCTGGCCTGGCTTGCGCCCACCCGGATCCCCGGCGAGAGCTATCCGTCGCCCACGCCGGATGCGATCCGGACGCCGCCTCCGGTCCGAACGGAGGCCGAACTCTATGTGCTCCAGCCGGGTGACAGCCTGGGCCTGATCGCGGCGGCCTTCGGAGTCAGCCCGGCGCTGATCGTGCAGTCGAACGGGCTGATCAATCCGGACTACCTCCCGGTATGGGCTTCGCTTACGATCCCGCCGCCTCAGATGCGGCCTCCAGGACCGACCTTCAAGATCCTCCCGGACTCGGGGCTGGTCTACGGTCCGCCGGCCGTCTTCTCAAACGTCGAATCGGACTTGTCGGCCTATGCCGGGTACTTGAACGTATACCGTGAGGAGGTCGACGATCGGGTGCTTACCGGTGCGGAGATCGTCCAACGAGTGGCCCAGCAATACTCGGTCGCCCCGCGCTTGTTGCTGGCGTTGCTTCAACACCAATCTGGATGGGTGACCAACCCCAGCCCATCCGAAGTAGATCGCACTTACCCGCTGGGATTCGTGAGTGCAGGTCACACGGGGCTGTTCTCGCAGCTCTCGTGGGCCGCCAGTCAGCTGAATTCCGGGTACTAC
>JALHUE010000151.1 GCA_022866145.1 Anaerolineales bacterium
ACGGCCCTCCCGCATGCGGGGTGTGCGGGAGGGCCAGCCGGAGGGAGGCTCAAGAGGTGTCTCGGGCTAGGGCCCGAACCTCCAGGCCAACAAGTAAGGAAGGGAACGGGCGACCTATCCGACCAGCCGGACGACCTGCCAGATCAGATAGGCCTCCAGGGCGAGAACCGCCCCAAAGGAAGTCAGCAGGATAGCCCTCAGCACGTGCTCCGTGCGACTGAGAGAAGCTTCCGAGGCCCCGGCCGTCATGCGTTCCGGCGAGAAGAAGTCATCGGCTGCTGGGCTGAACTCGGCCATCCTAACCTCGTGGCCCATCTTCGCACCTCGGTCGGCGCTTGTGTTGCTTTTGTAAGCCAACTGCAAGCGGCGCTCCCTCAGGTCCACCGTGCTACAATCCAAGCATGCGCATCCCGGGCTGGATGCCGGCGGCCGCCGTCCTGGCGGCCTTGTGGCTCAGCCTGCTGCCTCCCACTCCCGGTCAGGCGCAGGCCCCCGTTCAGGTTGACCTTGCTCCCCCGGATGTCTCCGGCTTCCCCGACATCCTCCTGTATGTGACCGCCCGGCCAATCGCCGGCAGTGAGCCTCTGGTCCTTGCGCCCCAGGACTTCGTGATCCTCGAAGATCAGACCGAGCGCCCTTTGACCTCCATGGAGATTGTCCAGGCCGGCCTGGATCTGCGCCTGGTGCTCAACACCACCCATGGAATGGGCCTGCGAGATTCCGGCGGCCGCAGCCGGTTCGATCGGGTGCGCGAGGCGCTGGTGCGCTGGTGGTCGGAACCCCTGACGACGCAGTTCGGAACCGACAGCTACTCGCTGATCACTCGGGAGGGAACAATTCTCGAAGGGCTCCCGGCGGCCGCCGAATTGGCTTCCACCATCGACTATCTACAGCCCTCGCTGACCGCAACCGACACCGCCCTTGATCTCCTTACGCGCGTTCTCGAGCAGGCTCGTCCGACCCCTCCCCCCGGGACGCCCCGAGTGCTGGTCTTTGTCACTCCGTTCGTAGACATCGCCGAAGACCTGGGGCTGGCGAACGTGGTGGCGGCGGCGCAGGAGACCTCCACCGCAGTCTACCCCGTGATCGTGGGGCCGGCCGCTCTGGCTGAGGACCCGGCCCTCGAGGGCTGGCGCACCCTCGCCCAGCAGACGGGCGGCGGCCTGACCCTGTTCGACCCGGCCGCCGGCTTCGACGCCCTGGCGCAGGAGCTCGATCAATCGCGCACCCGGTACCGCCTGTCCTATCCCTCGGCCGCTTCGAGCCAGGGTGCGCATTCGGTTCAGGTGCGCCTGCTCAATGAAACCCTGGACGAGATCTCACCGGTTCGGACCTTCCGGGCTGACGTCCTCCCGCCCGAGGTAGTCTTCGTCTCGCCTCCTGCCAGCATCGTGATCGATCTACCTCAGCCCGGACAATCCGCCGATGGGTTGGACCCCCAGACGGTGACGCTCCCCTTGCTCATCACCTTCCCCGACAACCATCCACGGCCGATCGTCGAGACCGAACTCCTGGTCGACGGTGTGCTGACGGCCTCGAAGGTGCAACCGCCGTTCGATGTCCTGACATGGTCTGTCGGCGAGCAATCCCAAGCCAGCGACCTCAAGCTTCAGGCCGCGGTAACGGACAGCCTGGGCCTGCGAGGCCTCTCGGAACCGGTCAGCGTGCGGCTTGAGGCTTTCAGGGCTCCCAGTGTCCTCGAGACCCGGCCATGGCTGATCGGGCTCATGGGCTTGCTGTTGGCAGCGACAGCCGCAGCGGTGGGCTTGCTGCCGCGAGTCGCCGCCCGCCGTCCTTCAGCGACCGGCCTGCGCTCCGCCCCGCCTCGTCTCCGCCGGGCCAGCCTTGCCCCGGCCGCACCCGACCAGGCCGAGGCCCGCCTGCAGCCCGTCGAAGGCGACCTCGATCCCATCCTTCTCACCGGGACAGACATCACCATCGGACGGGATGCATCCCTGGTGACCCAAGTCGTCTTCGATCCTTCGGTCAGCGCTGTACACGCCCGCTTGATCCGCCAGGTTCACGGTCGCTACTTGTTGCGCGATCAAGACTCACTGGCCGGGACCTGGGTGAACCACGAGGAGGTACCGCAAGCCGGGCGGGCGCTGGAGCACGGCGATCTTGTGCACTTTGGCCGCCTGGGTTATCGTTTCCTGATGACTCAAGAGCCCGCGGATCGGCAGATCGTCGTTTCGCCCCAGGCCGAGACTGGCCCGAGTCCTGCACTCAGGTCCCCCGGCCCATGATCCGCACGGAGACCCCCCACCTGCAGTCGGCCGCCGCCACGCATCCGGGCGAGACCGGCAAGAACAACGAGGACAGCAACTTCCTCGGCAGCTTTCGCCTCGAACGCGATGCCCGGCCTGCCATGCTGGCGATTGTGGCCGACGGTATCGGCGGACACTACGGCGGCGAGGTGGCCTCGCAGCTGACCGTTGACGTCGTGGTGGCGATGCTCTCCGCCTTCACCGGCCGCGAGCCGGTGTCCCACATGCGGGTGGCGATCACCCAGGCCAGCCGTCAGGTGGTGCGCATGGCGCAGGAGAACCCGGCCTTGGAGGGCATGGGCTCGACGATTGCCCTGGCCTGGGTGTTGGGGGATCGCCTGTACGGCGCCTCCGTCGGCGACAGCCGCATCTACCTTCTGGACGACGGCGGCCTGCACCAGATAACGACGGACCACACCTGGGTCCAAGAGGCGATCGACCATGCGGTGATTTCGCCCGAGGAAGCCCACGACCATCCCCATGCCCACGTCCTCCGCCGCTACATCGGCAGCCAGCTGGATGTCGAGCCCGACCTTCGCCTGCGACTCGGCCCAGAGGACGAGGGTGATCAGGGACTGGCGAGCCAGGGAGTGCGACTGAAGCCAGGATCGCAGGTCTTGCTGTGCTCCGACGGCCTGACCGACCTGGTCAGGGCATCCGAAATCGAGGGTATTCTGCAGAGCCAGGCTCCAGAGCCGGCGGTGCAGTCGCTGGTCGAGCTGGCACGCAATCGAGGCGGGCACGACAACATCACCGTGATCGTCCTGGCGATGCCGCCCCCCGAGCCCCCGGCGCGCAAGAGCCCCAAGCTCGGCTGGCTGTTGGCGTTGGTCATCGCCATTCCGCTGTTGGTGATCTTGACGGGGTTCGCCCTCGGGGCACTGGCGTTGCTGGGATGGCTCCCCTGGTAGCCCAGGGGCAGTAGAGGGCGAGCCGCAGTTCAGCCCGGGCTGCGCTCGATTCGCACATGGAAGATCGAGCGGGCAACCCCACCCAAACGAAACTTGTACGCCTCGCCGCCCCGCAAGAAATCAAACTCATCCCGGCCATGCTCGACGGCCCACTCGATCAGCATTCCCGTCAGCACCCAGCCAGGGGATAGCTGACTGAAGGCCGGATCCAGGCAGGAGTTGTAGATCCACAGCCGGTTGCCGTAGTCGAAGAACAGGTAGCCGGCAGCAGGCTCGCCCCCCGCATCCAGGAACGCCAACCGCAGCCAGTTGTCATCCTTGGCCTCAGTCGCCAGCCGGCGGAAGTGTCCATCCATAGCCTCGGTCAGGAAGCCCGACTTCTGCGGGTCCAGGCGCATCAGGCGCAGGAAGGCCCCCATGGCGGACTCGATCTCACCGGGCTGATCGACCCAACGCAGGCTCACGCCCGGCAAGTTTCCTTCGGCGCGTCGCAACTTGCGCCGGAGCTCATGCCGCTGCTTCTTATCCAGGGACTGCAGGTAACCTTCCCAGTTCTCCGGCAGGGAGATCACCGGGCACGGTTGTAGGGGTTCTTCCGTCGCCCGCCAGCCCCGCTGGGCGGCCAACTCGAGCATCAAGCCCCGAACGGGCGAGAGGTTGGGAAGGTTGTACAGTTCGAGGGTGTGCCAGCCGGCGACCGGTTCCTGTGCCAAGAAGTCAAGAAGCCCGGAGACGAATGGCGCGGCCTCATCGGCGGACACCAGGAGATCCAGGTAGTCCGAGATCTCGAAGCTGCCCAGTAGGTGCAGCGCCGGACCCGGCTCGCCCGGCAAGCGGATCAGCGGCGCCAGTCCCACCAGGCGGCCCGTGGGATCGCGTCCGGCCACGACCTGCAGCTCAGCCGACGGCCATTCGCCGCCACCCAGGCTCGCCCACCAGGCGCGAGCGTACTCGTGACGCAGGAAGGGCACATTGGTGACGGAACCGGCGAGCAGCGCGTTCCATTCTGCTGCCAGGCTCTCGAAGGTTTCGAGGGTCTCGATGCTCTCAAACTTCACAGGAATGCCGAGGCGCGATTGTACCAGTCCGTGGCATGATCCATGCTCCAATTGCGGGGCGAGGACCGACTATGTACAATAGTCCTATGAGCCGGACCTTCGAAGCCGACGTCGCCCTGATTCACATCGCCGCCGGCAGTCTGCGCGTCACCCCGCCGCCTGGTTCTTTGGCCCAGATCCCCCCTCGGCGGCCGGCGCGGGGACGGGCAGAGGACCTGTACTTCGTGACTCTGGCGACCGGCGCCGGCCAGCCTGTGACCGCGGGCCTGGTCGACCACCTGGCCCATCTGGCCGCCCGCAACTTCTATGCGACTCCCGGGGCGATCACGACCGCCCTGCGCGAGGCGGCCAGTGAGGTCAACGACCATATCGTCAACCTGGCCCGCTCCAGCGGAGATACGATCGACGGGTCATTGGTCCAAGGTGTGCTGCGCGGCCGGGACTTATATCTCGCCCAATGCGGCCAGGGACAAGCCCTGCTGGTGCGGGCCGGCCAGTCGACACGCCTGACATCCTCCGAAGCCGAGCGCAAGCCTCTGGGTCAGACTGCGGCCCCGTTCGTGGGCTTCCATCATGTCGAGGTGGCCCCGGACGACCTGGTGATTCTCACCGCCAGCAGCAGCCTCGCCGCCTGGCCGGACAGCGTGCTCTCAGGCTTGAGCGAACTGACGCCCGAGCAGGCGCTGGAACGCCTGGGCGCGAGCTCGAGCCTGGACATGAGCGGAGTGTTCGTCCGCATCGCCGCCCCAGGCCAACCGGCAGCCGCGCCGATGCCGGCCGGGCCCCACCCTATGGACGACGCAGCCGGAGGACGCCGGGCTTCGCGGCGCGGCCAGCGCAGCCTGGCGCGCCCACGCTCCCGCGCCGCCGAACGCGGCCCTTCGGCGATGGGCGCGGCCTACGCGCGCTTTGCCCACCGCGCCCGCTCAGCTGGGGATGCCGCCGCCCTGTTGGCGACGCGGTGGATCAGCCGTCTGGCGCCAGGCCTGGCCGAACCGATCCGGCCAGGCATGTTCTCGCCTTCGTTGCTCGCCGGCACCGCGATTGCGGTCCCGGTCTTCGTCGTTGCGCTGGTCAGCCTGGTGTACTTCCGCAGCGGGCGTCAGGAGCAGTTCCAGGAAACCCTTCTGCAGGCACAGGCAGCAGTGATCACGGCCAAACTCGAAGCGAATCCGCAGGTGGCGCTCGTGGCCTGGGACCAGGCCGCCGACCTCCTGACTCAGGCCGCCCGCTATGGTGACAGCCAGGATCTGCAGATCCTGCTGACAGAGGTGCAGACCGAACGCGATAAGCTCAAGCTGGTCAACCGCACCGAGTTCTACCCGGCGGTCAGCGGGGGCTTCGGGTCCGGCGCCCGACCGGCGGCGCTGGCCGCCTCAACCACCGACCTGTACGTGCTGGACGAGGGCAACGAGACCGTGTGGCACACCTGGTCGACAGGGCGCGGCTACGAGATCGACCGCGACTTCGAGTGCTACGGCACCGCCCAGGTGACCGACTTCGTGCAGCCGATCGATCTGGCGCTGCAAGCGTCGCCTGGCGCTCTAGGCACCGAGGGCGTTGTCCTGGTCGACATCGATGGAACGGTAATGTACTGCGCCCCCGGGACATCTCCGGTCGTCACCCAGTTGAGCCCGCCCGAGGTCGGATGGCGCGCCATCCAAGCCATCGATGTATTCAATGACCGCCTGTACGTGCTGGACCCTGCCGCCAACGCCGTCTGGGTGTTCGACGCCTCGGACGGCCTGTTCAGCGGCAACCCCAGCCGGTTCTTCGGCGAGACCGTGCCGGATCTGACCAACGCCATCGACCTGGAGATGGCCCAGGACGAGCTGTTTGTCCTGCTCGCTGACGGCCAGCTCACACGCTGCCGAAAGAACGGCGACTCCACCGAATGTGAGCAAGGGATGCGCTTTGAGGACGACCGGCCGGAATTCGAGGCCACCGATCGCATCCCGGACGCTCAGCCGCTGGGCATGGTGTACGCGCCTCCACCTGAACCCTCGCTGTACTTCCTGGACGCCCTCAGTGGCGATGTCTATCATTACAGCATGCGCCTGGTTTACCAGGCCCGCTATGTGGCCAAACCAGCGCTCGAGGGTGAACCGAGCGCCATCACCTTCGGCCCCCCCGGCGACCTGTTCATCGCTGTCGGCCCACAGGTGTACTACGCCCAGCCCCAACGCTGAAGACTGCTTTGACAGTCCATCTGCGGCGGACTACAATCCCGCCCACCGTTGTCCTCAGGAGGCCCTAGCTTGAGTCGCTGGTCCGGCAAGTATGTTATCGGCCTTACTGGCAACATTGCCACGGGCAAGAGCGTAGTCCGCAAGATGCTGGAGCATCTGGGCACCTACGGAATCGACGCCGACGCTTTGGCCCACCGGGCGATGGCCAAGGGCGCGCCTGGCTACCCACTGATCGTCAAGACCTTCGGCGACTGGATCCTCGATGAGGAAGGGCAAATCGACCGCAGCCGAATGGCCAAGATCGCCTTCTCCGATCCCGGGGTCTTGGAGAAACTGGAGGCGATCGTCCATCCGCTCGTCGCCCACGCCGTCGACCTACTGATCCAGCGCTCGCAGCACAGCGTAGTCGTCATCGAGGCCATCAAGCTGCTCGAGTCCGACATGGTCGCCGGCTGCGACACGATCTGGGTCGTGGATGCGCCTGAGCCGGTCCAGGTCGGTCGAATGGTCGAGAAGCGCAGAATGCCGGAGGCGGCGGCCCGTCAGCGCGTTGCCGCCCAACCACCACAGTCACTCAAGCTGCGCGCCGCCAAGGTCGTCATCCGCAACAACGGATCGTTCGAGGAGACCTGGGAGCAGGTACAGACGGCCTGGGCCAAGCTGCCGAAGCCGGAAGAGCCGCTGCTCCCGTCACCGCCCGCGCTCAAGCCCGGGCAGATCGCGGTCCGTCGCGGACGGCCGCAGGACGCCGACGAGATCGCCCGCTTCATCACCCGCGTCACCCATGGCCGGCGCCGGATGTCGCGGGCGGACGTCATGGCGGCCTTCGGCGAGAAGGCGTACTTCATGGTCGAGCGCGATGGAAAGCTCTCTGGGGTCGCCGGCTGGCAGGTCGAGAACCTGGTGACACGCATCGATGAGCTGTACTTTGAACCCGGCTTGCCGCTGGACCAGGCGATCCCCGCCTTGATGGAGGCCGTCGAGACCGCCTCCGGCGATCTGCAGAGTGAAGCCAGCCTGCTCTTTCTGCCGCCGTACTTGGCGCAGCACGTCGGCGCCTGGCGGGCTGTCGGCTACAAGCCGCAGACCATCCCTGCACTGGGGGTACGGGCCTGGCAGGAGGCAGCGGTCGAGTCAATGCCGCGAGGCGCTTCGCTGTGGTTCAAGCGCCTGCGGGAAGACCGGGTGCTGCGCCCGCTCTAGCCCGTCTGCACTCGCGCGCCCATGGCTGCCTGGTGGCCGGCCGGCTAACCCGCCGTCCTGCGACCGCGAAGAGGGCTCCGGTCTCCGTGCCGCCGCCAGTCAACAGTCCCTAGCCCCCGCAATGGGCTGGCTACCACCAGATCCGGAACGAATCGCGCGTCGAAGCCTGCAGTCCTTCAAACACCGACCAGGCCAGCAATTCGACATTGCTGCCCGGGACCTGTCCGACGACCTCCAGCTCGAAGCGTGTCATCCCATCGGCATCCGTTAAAGGAAGAAGGAAGGTCCGCACCGCTTCCGGATACCGCACACTCAGCGTCACCGAAGCGCCGGGAACCGGCAGATCGTTCTGGTCCCGCACCAGGACCAAGACCTGCTGCATGTCGTCCGGCTTGGCAACGGCCTGGGAGAGGGCCATGTTCGGCTTCAGGCTGAGCACCCGATACAGGGCCGGATCCTCCGGAAGACGGGGCGCTAGCAGTTCGGGGTCGAAACCTGACTGGTCGAAATGCAGGCGTCCGAGCGGAGCGATCCGCACCTGCCCGGCGGGGGGCGTCTCCGGAAGCCAGTCCAGGCGGAACGACCGGAAGTACTGCACCAGTCGGCCTGCCTCCATTTCGTAGTCTGAGATCGGACTCCCGAATCGCTGCGCTGCGCCGTTCGAGTTATAGAAGTCGAGATAGGCATGGCAGACTGAGTGGCCCGAGTCCCGGAAGTAGCGGCATCCGGGCTCAGTCCAGGCCAGGGCGGGCAGGCGCTTGCGGGGTGGATCCCAGCCCCCCAGCATTTCGCCCAGCGGGCTCAGGCTTGGGCTGCCGGGTCCGCGGTCTTCGAGGGCGGTCTCCAGCCGGGCGTTCTCGAAATACTGCAGCAGCCGACCCGAATCCGAATCGACGAAGGAGTCTGTGATCGGGTACCCGAGCACCTGGGTGCCCCCGCTGCGATCGAAGAATTCGGCGAAGACTGGATCGAGGGTGTGACCGGTCTCCGGGAAGTAGCGGGGCAACGCTTGAGCCGAAGCCGGCAGGGCGCACCACGCGCCCACCAGCGCCAGACTGAGCCCAGCCAGCCGAGTACGAAGCGAAGGTGTCATTGCCGATCAACTGTAGGCAGACCGAGGCAGGCTGTCAAGCCGCATGGGCGCCTGGCTTCAGGGCGGGCTGTCCGGCGGCGGCGGTAAAGGCTGCAGGGCGCATCTCCCCGCCTGTCACCTCTCTTCCCCGAGGCGGATTCTCAGGTAGGAGTCATAGCGGTGGGGGCTGATCTTGCCTTCTTCGACCGCTCGTATGACGGCGCACCCAGGCTCATGCATGTGGGTGCAGTCGCTGAAGGCGCAATCCGCCACGCGCTGGCGGACCTCGGGAAAATACGCGTCCACCTCCTCCGGCTCGATGTCCCACAGAGCGAAGGCCTTGAGCCCAGGCGTGTCGGCGATGTGCCCGCCGCCCGACAGCGGCAGCAGTTCCGCCACGACCGTGCTGTGCCGGCCTTCGCGGGTCGCCTGGCTAATCTCCAGAGTCTTCCTGCCCAGGCCGGGCTCGATCAGATTGAGCAGGCTGGTCTTGCCAACTCCCGAGGGCCCCGCCAGGACCGAGATCCGCCCGACCAGGGCGGAGCGCAACTGCTTGACTCCGGCCCCGGTGTGGGCCGAGGTCAGGAAGACTGGATAGCCGAGGCGCTCGTACTCGGAAAAGAACTCACGCACATCTCCTTTGTGAACCAGATCAATCTTGTTGGCGCAGATCACCGCCGGGATGCCCCCTCGTTCCGCAGCCACCAGCAGGCGGTCCAGGGTGCGCGGATTGGGGTCAGGGTCGGCACAGGCCAGGACGAAGACAGCCTGATCCGGATTGGCCACGATCACCTGTTCGACCTTGCGGCCAGGATCCCGGCGGGAGAGGACACGGGTTCGGGGTTCGACGGCCTCGATGGTCGCCGTTCCGTCGCCGACCAGGCGAATGCGCACCCGGTCGCCGACGGCGGCCAGGTCGCTGTGGAGGCGCGACCTCTTCAGGCGGCCACGCAGCTTGGCCACGAAGCGCCCGGCCTGGGTTTCGATCAGAAGGAATCCGGACTGCGAGCGGACGATCAGACCCGGGAGGGTGTCGTCGGCGGTCATCGCACTGTCGTCAAGCGGGCGGGCTGCTTCGAGTGAGGCGGGAAGGCGGCAACCGGTTGGCGTCCTCGGGAACCTCGGTCTGCAACTGAGATCTTCAAGGCTCTCCTACGGCGTCGGTGTGGCTTCGGGGGTCTCTTCGCCGGGTTCAGGGGTTGGGGTTTCCTGGCGGGGCACGCCGATCTGCTCCTCCCAGCGGTAGAGCGAGCGCGGGGCGCCGAAGAAGTAGGACTCGACCACCCGCCGGAAGATCGGGGCGGCCCACTCCGAGCCTTCGCCCTGGTTTTCGACGATCACAGCCACGGCGATATCGGGTTTGTCCTCCCGCCCTTCATCGGTGTATCCGGTAAACCAGGCGTGCGGATCTTCAACCCCGCTCTCGGCGGTCCCGGTCTTGCCGGCAATGTTCAGGTTCAGGCCAAGGAAGGCGCGACGGGCGGTGCCGCGGTCAGCGCGAATCACCTGGGTCATCGCCTGCTGCAGCGTAGCCAGGGTCTCCGGTTTGAGGGGAAGGGTTCCTGCTACCTCGGGCTGTGCCTGATAGCTCACTTGGCCCTCAGCGCTCTGGATGCGTTCGACTAGGAACGGCTTGTACAGCTTGCCGCCGTTGCCGATGGCGGCCACGAAACGGGCGACCTGCAACGGGGTGACGTTGAGCGACGCCTGACCGATGCCCAGTTGCATTGCATCCCCACCGTTCCACGCCTCGCCCAGATTCTGCAGCTTCCATTCCGGGTCCGGCAGCAATCCGGCCGAATCCCCAATCTCCAGGCCGGTCGGCGCGCCAAGCCCGAAGGCGCGTGCCATGTCCGAAAGGGCATTCGGCAAGCCGCGGTTGAAGAGGTCCAGCCCGATGTGCCAGAAGTAGGGATTGCACGAGCGCTCCAGTCCCTGGACCAGGGTCAGTTCACCATGATCGGGCAACTCTTTGGCGACTGTCCAGTCGTAGAACACCCGCCCTGGCAGTTCGCGGAACTCCCCATCGCAGACGTAGGTCGTGTCTGGCTCGTAGAAGCCGGACTCCAAGGCGGCAGCCATGGTGATGATCTTGAACACCGACCCCAGGGGGTATCCGCTGACGGCGGCCCGGTCGACCAGGGGGTTGCGCTGGTCGCTCAGCAGTTCATTCAACCCGCCGGGGCTGTTGGGGTTGCGTCCGTCGAACAGGTTGGGATTGAAGCCGGGTGAGGACGCCATGGCGAGCACCCGCCCCGTGTCGCGTTCAAGCACAACCACGGCGCCCCGAAACTCGGCGATGGCCTGCTGTACCTGCTGCTGCAGCTGGCGGTCCAGAGTGGTATAGACCGCTTGCGGCAGGCCAGGGTCTTGGCCGCCAAGCTCAGCCAGGATGTTTCCACTGGGATCGGTCAGAAACAATGTTCCGCCCGGCGTGCCCCGCAGCGCCGACTCGTACACTTGCTCGGCTCCGGTTTGCCCGACGAACTCATCCCGCCGATAGCCCCGATTCAGAAACTCGCCCAACTGCTCCTGACGGATCTGCGCCACGTAGCCGGTAGCATGCGGCGCCAGTCCGCCGTTCAGATAGAACCGGCCTGGGTAGATCTGCCAGCCCGTGCCCCCGGCCGATTCCAGTGTCCCCTGGACACGCTGGAAATCCTCCAGCGAGGCCTCGCCTATCGGCACCAGGAAGTCGGTCCCGCGGAACGGTTCGTACCGCGCTTGGAGACTCTCCGTGCGCTGGTCGAACAAACGACTGAGGGCCCGCAGCATGGCTGACTCGGCTTCTTCATCCCCGATCTGGCTGGGAACCACGTACACGCCGACCACATCGGTCTGGGCAGCCAGGGCCAGGCTATTGCGGTCGTAGATGTTGGCGCGGGTGGGGAGTGCGAAATCGAGATACAGCTGGTTCCCGCCGGCGAGCTCAGGCAGGATGTTGGCATCCGTCCAGGCGACCTTCCAGGCATCGTCGACCCGTTTCAGGTCCATCCCGGTCTCACGCACGATCTCCCCGGCGGCGCTCGAGTGCAGCATGACCCGGTAGCGCACCTGAGCTTCGCGGGGGCTGATCAATGAAGAGACGATCTCGTAGTCGATGCGGTCGAAAGCGCCGTCCTGTCGGACCTTCTCGTAGCGGGCGGTGAAGTCCTCCCGGCTCAGCCCGTCCGTCGTCAGGGGGCTGAGCATGTCGTACATGTCGTCGTAGCGCGCCTCGCGCCAGGCCTCGAGGAACCCTATCGCGGCTTGTTCGGGATCGGGTGCCTCCAGGGAGGTGACCGCCGGCGCAGGCAGCGTAGGCTCGGCCGGAGTCCCGGTGGGGGAATCCCGGCCGCAGCCGACAAGCAACAGGCTGGCTGTCAGTGACAGCCCGAAGAGCAGACGCTTGGCGATCAGTTCAGAATCTCCTTGTACACCGGGCACTCGTAACCAAGATGCTCCTGGCAAGCCGCCGGAACATCCACCGGTGGAGTCATATCCAGGGCTCGCACCGCGCGCGTCAGGTGGCATAGCGGCAGCCCCATAACATTGGCAAAGCAATCCCGGAAGGATTGCCGCTCCACCGGCGCGAACCCCGTATCCTGAATCGCGTAGGCTCCGGCCTTGTCGAGTGGCGATCCGCGCTCCAGGTACCGGTCAATTTCCGCCTGCGTGTAGCCTCGCATCGGCACGCTCGAGTCGCATCGCTCCATGATTATCTGGGCGCTGCCCGGCGCCATCACCGCCAGGCCGGTCACCACCCGATGGGTTCGCCCGCGCAGCTGCTGCAGCATCCGGCGCGCTTCGACGCCATCCTTCGGTTTACCCAGCACCTGCTCCTCCAGCACCACCAGCGTGTCGGCGGCGACCACCACCTGGCCCTCCCCGGCCACGTGCCGGGCCGCGAGCGCCTTGTCTCCGGCCAGCCGGGCTACTTGGTCCGCCGCGGCCACGCCTGACAGCAGCCGTTCGTCAACATCCGCTGCCACGGCTTCAAAGGGCCACCCGGTTAGGGCGAGCAGTTCCGATCTGCGGGGTGAGCCCGAGGCCAACAGCACCCTCGGTGGCGAAGACCGATTCATGCGCAGGGGGGATCCAGCCTACCCGGGCCATCTTATCACACGCAGTCGATGGTGGACCTGAGCGTTGGCTCAGAGCCAAGTCCTGACGGCGGCGGATGCTAGAATGACCTCTTGAGCCGGAGAGTACTCCGGATCCATCTTGCCCTCCCCACCGGCCGGAGCCCCCTTCCCCGGTCAGCAGCCGACGGTGTAGGTTGGCTGAGCCGTGGGGGCGGCTACCCATTTCCTCCTGCAGGGACGCTGCAATCGCCGCCCAACCAGCACCGCCGCCTAAGCTCGCCTACATTGCCATCGGCCTGGGGGTCCTGGCGCTCGGTTGTTCGGCGCTCTTCGTGCGCTGGGCCGCGGCGCCGGGCCCGGTCACCGGCTTCTACCGCATGGCGCTGGCCACCCTGGTTCTCACCCCGCTCGCCCTGCGCCATCCGGCGGGCGCCGCCTCTGCCTGGCCCAGGCGGGGCGTGTTGTTGGCGCTGCTGGGCGGGCTCTCGCTCTCGATCGATCTCGCGCTGTGGAACACTGCCGTCGGGCTGACCTCCGCCGCCAACGCAACGTTGTTTGCCAACACTGCGCCCCTGTGGGTGGCTCTGGTCGCCTGGGCCGCCATGGGCGAGCGCCTGCGTCCTCTTTTCTGGACGGGGTTGGCGGTGACCATGCTCGGCGCGGCTGCCGTGGCGGGCGCCGACTTCCGATCGCACAGCGGCCTGGGTGTGGGCGACATGCTGGCAATCCTGGCCAGTTTCTTCTATGCCGGCTATTACCTGCTGACCCAAATCGGCCGTCGCACCTTGCGTTCCGCTCCCTATGTTTGGCTCGCCGGGCTGGCCTCCTCGGCCAGCCTGCTGACCATCAGCCTGGCTCTCGGGCTGCCGCTGACCGGCTACCCTCTGCCAACCTACCTGTCCTTCATCGCTCTGGCCCTAGTCACGCAGGCCTTTGGCTACCTGGCGGTCGGCTACGCCCTCGGCCACCTGCCAGCATCGGTCGTCTCACCGACGATGGTTGGCCAGCCGATCGTGACCGCGATTCTGGCCATCCCTCTCCTGTCCGAAGCGCTTTCGCCGACGCAGATCGTAGGAGGCGCGGCGGTGCTTGCTGGAATCCTGCTGGTGTATCGCTCGCGCCTCTCCGGGCGGACGCCCGAACCGGAGATCGCCCCCCAGAGCGCTGACTGATCTCAGGTGCTGGCGAACGCCGCCAGCACGGCCAGCCTGGGTGGCCAGCGCGGCTGCCTCCCATCTTCGGCAGTGCGGCTGGGACGCCCGCCTCGGACCCAACCCCGGATGATATACTGCCCTCGATGGACCTGTTTGACCATGCTATGCACCAACGCCTGAAGCAGGAATCGCCGCTGGCGGCGCGCATGCGGCCGCGCACCCTCGACGAGTTCGCCGGCCAGGAACACATCGTCGGCCCCGGCCGGCTGCTGCGGCGTGCGATTGAGGCCGACCGCCTGTTCTCCTCGATCCTGCTTTGGGGACCGCCCGGCTCGGGCAAGACCACGCTTGCCATGGTCATCGCCCAATCCACTCACGCTCACTTCGACACCATCTCGGCAGTGCTGGCCGGCAAGGATGAGCTGCGCCAGATCATTCAGGCGGCTCAGGAGCGCCGCCGCCTGCACAACCACCGCACGATCCTATTCGTCGACGAGGTCCATCGCTGGAACAAGGCCCAGCAGGACGCCCTGCTGCAGCATGTTGAGAATGGCACGATCACCTTGATCGGCGCCAGCACGGAGAATCCCTACTTCGAAGTGATCGGGGCGTTGGTCTCGCGTTCGAGGGTCTTCCAGCTGCGCCCGCTCTCGGACGACGAGATCCGCCGCATTCTGCTGTCGGCCCTGCAGGACAAGGACCGCGGCTTCGGCGGCCGCACTGTGGAAGTGGATGAGGCGGCCCTGGCCCATCTGGTTCACGTGGCGGGCGGCGATGCTCGCAACGCCTTGAATGCCCTCGAGCTGGCGGTCGAGAGCTCGGAGCAGCGGCCCGATGGCACGATCCATCTCAGCCTGGAGGTGGCCCAGGATTCGATCCAGCGCCGCGCCGTGCTGTATGACAAGGACGGCGACGCCCACTACGATACGATCTCGGCCTTCATCAAGTCTGTGCGCGGCTCGGACCCGGATGCCGCCTTGTTCTGGCTGGCCAAGATGCTACAGGCGGGGGAATCGCCGCGCTTCATTCTGCGCCGTCTGCTGATCCTGGCCGGAGAGGATATCGGCCTGGCCGACCCGATGGGCCTGGTCGTGGCCAACGCCGCCGCCCAGGCCTTCGAGTTCGTCGGCCTGCCCGAAGGCGTGTATCCGATCGTCGAAGCCACCCTGTATCTGGCGACGGCCCCCAAGTCCAATTCGGCCGGCTCCTACTTCGAGGCGGTGCGCGCCCTGGACGAGCCAGGTCGAAGTGCTGTCCCGACGCATCTCCAAGACAGCCGCCGCGACGGCGATGCTACCGGTCACGGGAAAGGATATGTCTACCCTCACGACCAGCCAGGGCACTACATCGGCCAGCAGTACCTGCCGGATGACCTGGCCGGGCGGACGTTCTACCGGCCCAGCCGCCAAGGGTATGAGGCTGAAGTCGCCTTGCGCCTGGGACGCTGGCGGGCAGCGCAGCAGGCGGCCCTTGGTCCGCGACCGGCCGACGGCGCAGCCCCCACCCCCGACACCTTACAGGACTGAGCGAATGACAACACTGTATCTGATTCGCCACGGCGACAACGACTTGCTGGGAAAACGGCTCCCGGGTTGGATGCCCGGCCTGCATCTGAACGCGCACGGGCGAGCCCAGGCCGATCGGCTGGTGGAGCTGCTGCAGGAGGCGGCCATCGAAGCCATCTACGCCAGCCCGCTGGAGCGGACGATGGAGACCGCGGCTCCGCTGGCCGCCGCCAAACACCTGAGCATTATTCGGCGCCCGGACCTGCGCGATGTGTACCCCGGGCGGTGGCAGGGGCAGCCGCTGGCCAGCCTGCGCCGCCGCAAGCAGTGGCCGCTCATCTTGGCCGCGCCTTCGCTGGCCTCCTTCCCGGAGGGCGAATCCTTCGCCCAGGCACAGAACCGGGTTGTGAGTGAACTGGAGCGGATCCGCCGCGACCACGATCGCCCCCAGGCGGGCGTCGCCGTTTTTTCGCATGGCGACATCATCATGCTGGCCACCGCCCACTACATCGGCCTGCCGCTCGACCAGTTCCGTCGCCTGAGCATTGAACCGGCGTCGATCAGCGTTCTCCACATCCACGATCGCTCTGCCCGCTTGATCCGCTTGAACGACACCCGGGCGACCCAGACCAGCCCTCCCGGGTGATATACTTCCGCGCCAGCCGGGCGATCCTGACCCGGGCTGGAGTGCAAGATGCCTGGTGCGATCACCGAACTCAATCCCGTCACCATCATCCGGGCGGCAGCCATTGGTCAACCCGGCAGGCGTGTGTTCTACTTGCAGGCCCGCGCCGGGCGTGAGCTCGTCACCCTGATCGTCGAGAAAGCCCAGCTTCAATCGCTGGCGGTAGCCATCGAACAGCTCCTGGCCGAACTCCGTGATCGCTTCCCAGAGCTTCCCGAAGCCTCGGCTGCATTCACCGAGGGTGAGGTCCGCCTCGAACAGCCGATCGACCCGTTGTTCCGCGTCGGGGAGATCGGGCTGGGCTACGATCGCGATCTGGACCTGCTCGTGCTTGAAACGCGGGAGTTGATCACCGAGGCCACCGATCCTGCCGAAGCCTCCGTGGCTCGATTCTGGTGCACCCGTTCGCAGCTTCGTGCCTTGGCGAGGTGGGGCCTCGAGCTGGCCGGGCGCGGCCGCCCGATCTGCGGCAACTGCGGCGAGCCGATCGACCCCGAGGGACATTTCTGCCCCAAGCGCAACGGCCACAAGCACTAGCGGCTCGGCGTGCGCCCCGCCGCCGCGGGGCAGAGCCACTTCGGTACCCGATTGATCCCCTGAGACCCTGCGATGGTGGACCTGCCCAAGGCCCGAGATGACCTGCCGCCCTCCGAGGTGCTCGAAGCCCTGCGCCTGAACACCCTCACCGTGCTGGGGCAGTTCGTCTGGGGATCGAACTACACCTTCCTGGTCAACGTCGAGCACCCGACCGGACCGATCCCTGCTGTTTACAAGCCAGCACGAGGCGAGCGGCCACTGTGGGATTTCCCGGACGGCACGCTTGCGGCCCGCGAAGTTGCCGCGTTCCTGTCCGCCAGGGCGCTCGGCTGGGACCTGGTGCCGCCGACGGCGCTACGCCCCGAGGGGCCTCTCGGCCCGGGATCGATCCAGCAATTCGTCGACGCCGACCCCGAGCACCACTACTTCACCTTCACCCCGGAGGACAAGCAGCGTCTGCGTCCGGTGGCCGTCTTCGACTGGGTGATCAACAACGCCGATCGCAAGAGCGGCCACATCCTGCTGGCGCCCGACCGGCACATTTGGTTGATTGACCACGGTGTGTGTTTTCACTCCGAGGACAAGCTCAGGACGGTGGTGTGGGATTTTGTCGGGGAACCCATCCCGCGGCCACTGCTTGACCGACTCGCAACCTTCGAGGCTGAACTCCAGCCACCGGCCGGTTTGGCGGAGTCGCTGTCGTCGCTGCTCTCAGCTGGCGAGCAGGCTGCTCTGCTGCACAGGGTGCGGCGCCTGATCCAGCAGGGGCGCTTCCCCCCTCCCGGACCCGAACGCCCATATCCTTGGCCGCTGGTGTGAGCTCCTTCATCCCGCCCAGCGAGGGACGGTTCGCGCCACCCCGCGACCGCCGCTCACGCGCGTCCAAGCTCCCCTGCGCCGAGCGCTCCCCGGGTGTAGGATAGGGCCCGATCGCCGGTTGGCCTAGGCCCCGATGGGAGACGGATGCATGACGAACCACTACGATCTGGCTATGCTGGGATTCGGCAATGTCGGACGGGCCCTGGCACGCCTGCTCGTTGCCAAGCAGGAGTTCATCCGCCTGCGGCATGCAGTCACCTTCCGCGTGGTCGGCATCTACACCCAGCGGCATGGATGTGCGCTGGATCCGGAAGGTATCGAACTGCTGCGCGCCGTCCGGCTCGTCGAACGCGGTCAGACACTGAGCGAGCTCACCCAACTGGCCGAGCCCCCGGATGCCCTTGCCTTTCTGCGGACCTGCGGTGCCAACTTGCTGATGGAGAGCACCCCTGTCAACTACGAGACCGGCCAGCCAGCGCTCGACTACCTCAAGACCGCCCTGGAAATCGGCATGCACGCCATCTCTGCCAACAAGGGACCGGTGGTTCATGGCTATGAGGAGCTGACCGGGCTTGCCGAAGCGCGGCAGCTTCGGTTCCTCTTCGAGTCGGCCGTGATGGACGGGGCGCCGATCTTCTCGCTATGGCGCGAGACATTGCCTGGGGCTGTCCTGACGGGATTCCGCGGCATCCTGAACTCGACCACCAACTACATCCTGACCCGGATGGAAGCTGGCGAATCCTATGCCGAGGCGCTGGCCCACGCTCAGCAGATCGGGATCGCCGAGACCGACCCCAGCGGCGACGTCCAGGGCTGGGACGCGGCCGTCAAGGTGGCCGCCCTGGTGACCGTCCTGATGGGCCGGGCCTGCACGCCTGCCCAGGTTGAGAGAGAAGGCATTGCCAGTGTCACGCCCGAGCGCATCCGCCAGGCGAAGGCGGCGGGCCAGCGCTGGAAGCTGATCTGCTCCGCCGGCTGGGAGGGGAATGTGCTGACCACCCGGGTGGCGCCCGAGCCGATCGACTCCGGCGATCCGCTCTTCAACGTCAGCGGGACGTCGTCCGCCCTCACCTTCTTCACCGACGTCCTGCCCGCCCTGACCGTGATCGAAGGCAATCCCGGACCTGAGACCACCGCCTTCGGCATGCTGGCCGATTTCCTACGGGTTGTTCGCTGAGCCCTCCGCCGGGGGCCCCGATACCGGGCCGTCCGAAGCCGACCGGGAGAGACTCAGAACTCATTCCACGCTGGTCGTGGAGAAAGGCCGGGACTTGTGACAGAGGTTCGCGCCGTGTACTGGGATCTGGGGGGTGTTCTGCTGCGGACCATGGATCGCAGCCCCCGGCGGGACTGGGAGCACCGGCTCGGCTTGGCGGAGGGAGAGTTGGACGAGGTCGTGTTCGGCTGCACCGCCAGCCGCAAGGCGACCCTCGGTCAAGGCAGCTCGGAATCCATTTGGCAGGAGGTGCAGGCCCGCTTTCAGCTTTCCCCACAACAGGCGCGGGCGCTTGCCAACGACTTCTTCGCCGAAGACCGCCTGGACCCGGTGCTGCTCGACGTCCTGCGTCAGCTCCGCCCGTTCTACCGGATTGGCATGATAACCAATGCCTGGCCCGAGGTTCGGGAGATCCTCGAAGACAAGTTGCGCATCTCCTCCTATTTTGATTCCGTGATCACCTCGGCCGAGGTGGGGTTTGCCAAACCCCATCCCCACATCTACCGGCTGGCTCTCCTCTCCCTGGGCATGGCGCCGGAGCAGGCGGTCTTTGTCGACGATTTCGTCGAAAACGTCGAAGGCGCCCGCGCCCTCGGTATGCGCGCGGTCCGCTTTGACAGCCCAGAGCAGGCACTCAGCGAACTCGCCCAGCACTTGGCCTGAATGGAGCTCGGGGCTCAGCGCTCCGGCAGGCAGCCGTTCCGGTCGCCCGGCCGGGGCAGGTCCTCAGGGGAGATTGCCTGGATGTAGCCGAGGCGGAACACGGTCTTGAGGGGGCCAGATGCAGGTGCCGGTGCGAAGAAAAGGGCTGAGCCCCCTGCCATCCACGGAACGGCCGGCACTGCCGCTCTCGCCGGACGGCCTCCAGGTCTGTATGCCGCTGGGAAGGGCATTCATCCGGCCGCACGGCGCTATCTGTTTCCCAGCTACGCCCCGGTGGGGTGTGTGGGTAGCTTGACCGGACTCAGCCGCGGCCGACGGTTGGAGGCGAGCAGTCCCGCAGTGGCCTGAGGCTCTTATCCCTACTCTAGAGAGGTCCCAGCGCCGAGTCAATCGGCGCTACGCTTAAAGAAGGTACTATCGAACGGTGCCTGTGGTTCGGGCTGGGTCTGGGTCGGCATTTGCGCCAGGGGTCTCGTTGCCTGTAGAGTAGGATTCAGCCCAGCAGTTCTACCTGAACACCATCGGAGGGGCAATGCCGCACCGAACCAAGCTCATCTTCAACTCCCACGCCAACCGCGGCCGTGCCTGGTACATCGGCCCGGTCCTGCAGGCCATCGTTGCCCGCCACTCGGATGCGGAGTGGGCGGCCACCGAGTACCCATCGCACGCGGTGCAGCTGGCACAACAGGCGGCGGAGGAAGGGTTTGACCTGGTGGCGGCCATCGGGGGCGATGGCACGGTCCACGAGGTCGTTAACGGCCTGATGAGGATCCCCGCCGAGCGCAGGCCGAGCATGGCAATCGTCCCGGTCGGATCCGGCAACGATTTCTCCTCCAGCCTCGGCATCTCCCTGGACCTGGAGGTCGCCATGCGCCGGGTCTTCGAAGGCGAAGAGCACTGGATTGACATCGGTCGGCTGACTGACAACACGGGTCGGACGGAGTACTGGGACAACACGGTGGGCATCGGCTTCGATGCCACCGTGACCTACCTGACGTATCAGATCACCCGCCTTAAGGGCTTCAGCATGTACTTATGGGCGGTGATCCAAGCCATTCTGCGCCACAATGAATCCGCATGGATGAAGATCCAGACGGATCAGGAAGCCTTCGAGGTCGAGGCGCTGATGCTGGTGGCCTGCAACGGCCCCCGCGAAGGGGGCGGGTTTCATGTCGCCCCTCAGGCGGAGCCCGCCGACGGGATCCTGGACTACGCCATGATCGAACGCGTCTCACGACTGATGATGTTCCGACTCCTGCCCGAGGTGATGAAAGGAACGCACGCACGCTTCAAGGCGGTCCGCATGGGGCGCTTCCAGAACATGAACATCCACCTGAGCCGGCCGCTGCCGATCCATACCGACGGCGAGATGTTCGCTGGCTTCCAAGCGCAAGTCACCGACCTGGACCTTGAACTCCTGAAGCATGCACTCCGCCTGATCTTCTGAAAGGTCAGCCTGCCGGGAGCACTCGTGCGGACCCTGCGCAATACCCTGCATGACCTGGAGGCAGGCGACCTTCGGATCATCGCCGCCCGCTGGGGGATCGAGGCGGAGAGTCCAGCTGGCGGTGCCCTCGGTGATCAGCTGGCTGCCTGGATCCTACAACCGGACAACCTGGCGGAGTTCATCGCTGGCTTGACGGATGGGGACCTGGCTGCCTTGGACGCTCTGCGCCGCCACGCCGGACGGCTGCCCCTGGCCGACGCCGAACGCAAGTTCGGCACCTGGCGCCGAATGGGACCCGCTCGCCGAGATCGCGTCCAACCGCACCTCAACCCAGCCGGTCCGCTTGAATCGCTGGGGTACACCGGCTTGATCGGACGCGCCTTCGCTGACGGACCCGCCGGCGCGCAAGAGTTCGTTTTTCTCCCGACCGATCTGCTGCCTCTGATGCCCGCCGTCTCCGCTGACCCGCTTGCGGTGAGCCCGGCTGCGGATCCCATCTTCGTGATGACCGCATCGGCTTCGGCGGTTGAGGACCTGGTGACCCTGCTGGCAGCACTTCGCCGCCGCAGCTTGCGCAGCCTGGCGCAGGCCGCCTCCTGGTCCGAGCCGATCCGGCCATTCCTGCTTCGACCCGAGGCCGCCAGCCTGCTGCTCACCTTGCTGCTTGAGAACGGCGTGCTGAGCGACGCCCCTCACCGGCCGCAAGCGGATCAAACCCGGCGATATCTGCAATCGCTGCAGGAGGATGGGCGCCGGCCGCAGACGGACTGGGTGTCCTCAAAGCGCTGGAACGACCTGAGTCAAGTGCCGAGCCTCATCTGTGAAACCCGAGACTGGCCGGGAGATCCGGCACGCACTCGCCAGGCGCTGCTCGAGCAGCTCGGCGGGCTCCCGGCTGGGAGATGGTTCGATCTGGACTCCCTGGTTCAGGCGATCCGCGACGAGCGCCCAGGCTTCCAACGAACCGCCGGCGAGTTCGAGGCCTGGTACCTGCGCGACCGCGAGAGTGGGGAGTTCTTGCGTGGCTTCGAGCACTGGGATGCCATTGAAGGTGCTTTGGTTCGATTCGTCGTGTGTGGGCCGTTGCACTGGCTGGGCGCCGCCGACCTGGGGAGCGTCGCTCCCGATCAGAGGGCCACTCGCTTCCGTCTCACAGCATCCCTTACGGAATTCGCCGCTCCGGCTTCGCCCCAACCGTCGCCCCGGGCGCGTCTCGATCCGGAGGGTCAAATCGACGCCCCCTTGGGCATGCCCCCTGCACACCGGTACCAGCTGGCCCGCTTCTGCGACTGGGATGGGCGCGGCAGCACCGGCTTCACCTATCGGCTGACGCCCTCCGCCATCCGCCTGGCTCTCGGACAGGGACTGCGCCCGCCCCAGGTGGTTGCCTTGCTCGAATCCGTCACGGGACAGCCGCTCCCCCCCCAACTCCAGCAGGCGCTGGCTCGAATGAGCAAGGGCGGGCCGGCGCCTCACCTCGAACAAGACCTGGTCCTGCGGCTAGCGGATGCGCGCCTGCTCGAAGAGCTGCTGGCGTCGAAGTCGACGGCTCGGTTCCTGGGCGACCGCGTCGGCAGAGATGGGGTGGTGGTGCGATCCGGGGAGTGGCCGCGCTTGCGGGCCGCGGCGGCGAAGATGGGAATCCTGATCGACGGCCTGGAGACGACATCCGGATCCCGCCGGCGGCACTGAGGCCGCCCGAGCAGGCGCTGCGCTCGAGGGACCGGCGGCGTGCGGTTAGCCCTGGCCTCGCTGAGGCAGCACCTTGTGCAGCGCGGCCTCCAATTCCTCGATCGTCACCGGCTTGAAGACGAAGGCGTCGGCCCCCAGGGAAAGGGCCCGATCCACCTGCACATCCGCTGTCTCCGATGAAAGCATGACGACAGGCAAGCCGGCCAGCTCGGGCCGTTGGCGCACGAATTCCAGGAAATCGATTCCGCTGACCTCAGGCATGTTGATGTCAAGCACGATCACCTCAGGCTTGCGCCCGGCGAGCAGGGCACGCGCAGCCACGCGCGCCTCCCGAAAGGTCTCGACCTGAAAATCCAGCAGCCGGAGCATCAGCTGGACGGCTTGGCTCATCTCGTCGTCGTCATCAACGATCCAGGCCAGGGTCATCGAGAACATCCCTCTCTGGCGGCATGCGCTTGGGTCACGGCAGCATCGATTCTCCCACACCTGTGGGAACGGGGCATCGGCTACAAATCGGCCTTCACCTGCTCGGCAGCCTCGCGCGTCATGCCGGGGACTGCCGCGAGCGTATCTACATCGGCCGCTCGAATCCGCTCCAGATCCCCGAAGGCCTTGAGCAGCGCCTTGCGGCGCGCCGGGCCGATGCCTTCAATCGTTTCGAGCTGCGAAGCCAGACTCGCCTTGCGGTGCAGGGTCCGCTGCTGGCCCAGTGCAAACCGGTGGGCCTCATCGCGGATGCGCTGCACTAGATACAACCCTTCCGACTTGCGCGGCAGGATGACCGGGTCCGGCCGCCCGGGCAGGTACAGTTCCTCGTTCCCCTTGGCCAGGCCGGCCAGGGGGATACGGCCCTCCAGCCCATAGGAGACCAGGACCTGACGAGCGCGTCCCAGCTGGCCCTTGCCGCCATCGATCAAGATCAGATCCGGCAGCGAACCGAATGCCCGATCGAGCTTGACGCCGGGCGCCTCGGCCTGGGTCAGCGAGTCCTGCCAGCGGCGGAAACGCCGCGCCAGGACCTCCTCCATCGAGGCGAAATCGTCCTGACCGGTGACGGATTTGATAGTGAAGCGGCGGTACAGTTTGCGGCTCGGCGCTCCCTGTTCGAAGACCACCATCGATCCGGCCGCAGCGGTGCCCTGCAGGTTGGAAATGTCGTAGCATTCGACCCGGTTGGGCGGCCCGCTCAGGCCGAGTTCGGCCTGGAGTTCGCCCAGGGCTTGAACGTGACGGCTGCGGTCGGCTGCCCAGCGGGCGCGCAGCATGGCCAGGGTCTCAGCCGCGTTCTCGGCCGCCATCTGCACTAGCTCGCTCTTGACCCCTCGTCGCGGCACGACCAGCTGGACCTTCTGGCCGCCCCGCCGGCTTCGCAGCCACTCCTCGATGATCGCCGCCTCCTCGATCTCGGCCGGTAGCAGCAGTCTATCCGGGACATAGGCGGCCTCGGCGTAGAACTGCTTGACGAAGGACTCGACTACCTCGTGGTCTTCGGCCTGGTTGGCCCCCTCCAGGACGAAGTACTCGCGACCGATCAGCTTGCCTCCGCGAACGAAGAACACCTGCACGCAGGCGTCGTGCTCATCGCGAGCGAAAGCGATCACATCCGAGTCGATCTTCTCCTGGGAGACGACCTTCTGCGTCTCCACCACGCGGGCAATAGCGTCTAGCTGATCCCGAATGGCTGCCGCCCGCTCGAAAGCCAACGTCTCCGAAGCGCGCCCCATCTCTGCTTGCAGCCGCTCCACCACGCTCTCGGTGTTGCCCCGCAAGAACCGGCACAGGTCGGCGATCATCTGGCGATAGCCCTCTTGGTCCACCGCCCCGATGCACGGGCCACGGCACAGCCGAATATCGTAGTACAGGCAGGCCCGTAAGTCATTGCCGGTGATCTCACGGTCGCAGGTCAGATACGGGAAAATCTTGCGCAGCACATCCAGGGTTTGGTGCACGGCCCACACACTGGTGTACGGACCGAAGTACCGGCTGCCATCCTCCTCCATGCGCCGGGTTAACGTGACCTTGGGGAAGGGGTCTGCCCAGTGGACTTTGATATACGGATAGCGCTTGTCATCCTTCAGGCGGACGTTGTACTTGGGGCGATGACGCTTGATCAGCGTCATCTCCAGGATCAGCGCTTCAAGCTCCGACCCAACGACGATCCACTCGACGTCCCGGACGTGAGCGACCAGTTCTGCGGTGCGCGGGTGCAGCCCGTCAGCACTCTGGAAATAGGACCGAACGCGGCTGCGCAGGTTGACGGCCTTGCCGACATAGATCACCTTGCCGGCTTCATCTTTCATCAGGTAGCAGCCGGGTTTGGCGGGGATGCCTTCCAGCACTGGCGCGATCGAGGGGTTCACAGCCACAACTCGGCGATTGTAGCACACGCAGCGGCCGCCTGCGTGGCCGAGCAGTATAATCACCCCGGCATGAGGTTCTGGATCGCCTCGCTCATCCTGCTCGGCGCGCTGTCCACGTCCTGTCTCCCCGACATCGCGCCTGAGCCTTCGCTTGCGACTCCGACCGCCACGCAGCCTGCGGCTCTTTTCTCCACTCCGCAGCCCACGTCGGGCGCGCCGGCGCGCCGGCTGACGCTGTGGCTCGCCCCCGAGTTCGCCGCCTCGCCTGATATGCCAGCCGGCCTGCTCCTGGCAGAACGCCTGGCGGCCTTCGAACGCGCCAATCCCGGCGTGACGATCACCACCCGCCTCAAGTCCCGCGCCGGCCCTGCCGGCTTGCTGGAGACACTGACCGCCGCCTTTGCAGCCGCGCCGGACTCCTTGCCCGACATGATCACATTGGATAGGGAAGCCCTGCAGGCTGCGGCGGTCAAGTCAATGATCGTTCCGCTTGAGGCACTCCGGCCTCCGCTGGAATCGCCAGCGTGGAGTGAGCACGCTGTCCTCGCCTCACAGGTGGACGGCACGCCCTTCGGCGTGCCCCTCGGCAGCGACGCCGACCTTCTCGCCTACCGCGCCGACATCTACGGATCACCTCCGGAGACCTGGAGTGAGCTGCTCAACGG
>JALHUE010000152.1 GCA_022866145.1 Anaerolineales bacterium
CCTGAGTCCGTCCGGGCGCTCTCGGCGGAAGCGCTTTGAGCAGCGCCTTCTTCATGGCATTGTACATACGGGCATCGACGGTCGAGGTGTAGCCCGGGACGTTCACGTTGCGGACCGTGATCCTCGCCGAGGGTTTGGCGGCGCGGGCTCCTGCCTTCTTGGGCGAATGCTTGTCGCTCGACATCTCTCCTCCTTGGGCCTGCGTGGAAGCACATTGAAACGCATCAAAGGCACGGTGAGGCTATAGGGTCAACAATAGCTTTGAAGCGCTGCCGAACTTGACCCTGGAGTTCGAGAGCCGGCAGTCCATACCGGCAGCATAACGGTCTCACTTGTGACACCCGCCCTTGCTCGCTCCGATCTCGACCTTGGGGACAGGAACAGGGCGGGCCATTGGTGCTGCCGACCTTCTGTCCGGATCTGCTTTGACTGCCGATATGACCTCAGGTCGCCGTCCGCGGCCGCAGATCCTGCAGGAACAGCAACCCGGCAGCAATCGCGCTCAACCCGGCTCCAAACAGGAACGGAGCGGCCGGGCCAAAACCTGCCCACTCTCCCACACCCTGCCAGAGCACCCCGGCCAGCAGGCTGGCCGGAAGCGCCAGCATCCCGACCACGCCGGCGTACAGCCCGTAGGCGGAACCCCGGCGGTCCGGCACGACCAGGTCAGCGATCAGCGCCTTGCTCACACCCTCGGTCAGGGCGTAGTACAGCCCGTACAGCATCATCCACAGCCAGGCCTGCCACGGGGCGCTCATCCGGGCAAAACCCAGGTAAACCAGCGCGTACAGCAACCATCCGCTCAGCAGAAGGCGCTTGCGCCCGAGACGATCGGAGGCGGCGCCGGCCGGCGTCGAGACGATGGCATACACCAGGTTGAAAGCGAGCATCATCGCCAGAATGCCCACCACCGAGAGACCGACGCTGCTGGCCCGCAGGATCAGGAAGGCGTCGGACGAGTTGCCCAGCGTGAACAGGCCGAACGTAGCCAGATACAGGAAGTACGGACGGCCGAGGTCCCTCAGTCGGGGTTTCACCAATTCCCCTACCGGCCTAGCCTGCGCGCGCTCTCGGACGCCCAAGAACACCAGCACCACAGCCAGCGCGGCCGGGATCAAGCTGAGCAGCACGACGCGCTGGAAAGTCTCGCGGGTGAGCGTCGCGGTCTGGCCGCTCGCTACCACCACGGCCAGGGCAATCGATACCCCGACAACTGCGCCGGCCGTGTCGCCTGCCCGGTGCAAGCCGAACGCCAGGCCGCGCTGCGCCGGTTGAATGCCATCGGCGATCATCGCGTCGCGCGGGGCACTCCGCAATCCTTTGCCAAGGCGGTCACTGAAGCGCACTGCCAGCACGGTTCCCCATCGGGTGGCGAAGTACAGGAAGGGCTTCGAGATCGCGGATAGCCCGTAGCCCAGGACCACCAGCGGCTTGCGCCGGCCTGTCCGATCCGAAAACCAGCCTGACCAGAGCTTGACCAGGCTGGCGGTGGTCTCGGCGACACCTTCGATCAAGCCCACCACCCCGGTGCGCACGCCCAGGACGCTAACCAGCAGTAGGGGCAGCAGGTTGACAACCATTTCCGAGGAGATGTCGGTCAGGAAGGACGTCAGGGTGAGAACCCAAACGTTGCGGGGAAGCCTCGCCAGCTTTCGAACCGAGCGATCGCTTGCGTTCATGCTTGAGATCGCAGCCTCCGAGTGAGGGCAACCAGCCCAGTGGCGGATGTCACCGACGATCTTATCTTGGTCTTGAATGCCCGCGCCGCCAAGCCGCAGACTCTTTGAACTTAAAGTCCCCGGGCCGGCATCCTGTCGGTGCTCAGCCTGGGCCGCACCCCACTTGCACGAGCCAGTCACCCAGCAACGCGTGATTCCCGGCGCTTGCAGCCACCGGAGCCTGCTGTCTTCACCCTCACGGGACTTGAGCGGGCTCTTCGAGCCGGACCACCTCACCGGCCAGATCGGTGCGGAACCAGGCTTCGCTCTCGCCGGCGCGCACCTGCACCCGCCATCCCGGGAGGGGACCCTTGAGGCAGGTCTCTCCCGGCAGGGGTAGGTCTAGACACGTGTCGGACCAGGTGGTCTCCTCGAGGCCGATCACGGATAGGGAAGCCACTGGCAGGTCAAACTGTTCGGCGGCGTCGGCCAGCACGGCCAGGACGGCCGGAGGGTACGGCTCATCCACCACCTCGGCGGCCAGGGTGATCGGATCCCCCAGCAGCGCCTGAAGCAGCAGAACCGTGCCGCCATCGCTGCCGGTGTAGGCGACGATCAAGCGCCCTGCAGCCCAGA
>JALHUE010000153.1 GCA_022866145.1 Anaerolineales bacterium
CCCGTCAGGCGGCGGGTCTGCCCGCTTGGGCCCCCGGGTAGTGGGTATTGATCCAGTCTCGGATCCGCCGTTCCAAAACCGCCGGCTGCTCGAGCATCACGTAGTGGCCGGCGTCCGCCACGAATTCGAGCTCGGCATCGCCGATGGCCCCGGCCAGCGCCTGGCTCGCCGATGGTGGCGTCATGCGGTCTTGCTGACCGCACACGACCAGCGTCGGCAGGCGCAGTCCTGGGAGCCGGCTCTCCGCATCGAAGGCATCGCAGGCCGCCAGATCCTGGTACAGCACGCCGGGTGCCGTTGCCAGGGTGCGCTCGGTGACCCAGGTGGTCAGCGCCGCCGGCGCCTCGCGGGCGAACGACCAGCCAGTGATCCGCTCTACAGCCTTGGGCAGGGTCGCCGGATCGGCCGTGGCCTCGAGCAGCCAGGGGTTGACTGGCAGCCGGGTGCCACTTCCGATCAGGACCAACCCGGCCACCTGCTCGGGCCAGCGCAGGGCGAATTCCAGCGAGATGGCGCTCCCCATCGAGTGTCCGACCAGAATCGCCGGCTCCGACACCAGCCCGCTCATCCACTCCCGCAGCCGGGTGGCGCTCTCCACGATGCTGCCGGCAGCCGGGCCCGGGGAGGCGCCGTGCCCCGGCAAGTCGGGCGCCAGGACCCGCAGCGGGTGCAGGCTCCGCAACTCCGGCGGCCAGAACCGATGCTCGGCCCCGGCGCCGTGAATCAGGATCAAGGGCCGCCCGATCGGGCGGCCCTTGAGATTCTGCTCGTAGGCAATGCCGGCTCGGCTCGGAAGCGTCACGTCCGCTCCGCCAGCCAGCGCTCGGCGCTCATGCCGGCCGCGCAGCCCTGACCCACCGACGAGGCAACCTGCCGGTAGCTCGGATCCTGGATCTCGCCGGCGGCGAACACACCCTCGACGCTGGTCATCATGCGCTGGTCGGCGATCAGATAGCCGTGGTCATCCATCGCCACCTGGCCCTTGAACAATTCGGCGTTGGGATCGTGCCCGACGTAGATGAACACCCCGTCGGCGGGAATCTCGCTGCCCTCGCCGGTCTTCAGGTTGCGGAGGCGCACGGCCTCGACCTTGCCTGTGCCGAGCACTTCCTCGACCACGGTGTCCCATATGAAGGACATCTTCTCATTGGCGAAGGCGCGGCGCTTCAAGGCCTCACCTGCCCGGAGCTGGTCGCGCCGGTGGACCACGTGCACCGCCTTGGCAAATCGGGTGAGAAATAGGCCTTCCTCGGCGGCGCTGTCGCCCCCGCCGACGACAACCACCTGCTTGCCGCGAAAGAAGAAACCGTCACAGGTGGCGCAGAACGACACCCCTCGCCCGATCAGCTCGGACTCGCCTGGCACGCCCAGCCGTCGGGGTGAGGCGCCTGTGGCCACGATCAGGGCTTCGGCTTGCAGCTCTTCGCCGTGAGTCTTGACCCGGAATGGGCTGCCCTGGTGGAGGTCGACCTCGGTGACTTCATCGATCAGCAGCCGCGCCCCGAAGCGCTCCGCTTGCTTCTGCATCAGCTCGACCAATTCCGGCCCGGTGGTGCCCTGGGGGAACCCGGGATAGTTTTCAACTTCGCTGGTGATTGACACCTGCCCGCCGAGCTGGTTGCCGGAGATGACCAGGGGCGCCAGGCTGGCCCGGGCTGTGTAGAGGGCGGCCGTCAGCCCGGCTGGCCCAGATCCAATGATGATCACGCGTTCCATTCGATTTCCGCCTCACATCGTCACGGTTGGACGCGGCGGTCCGCGTCCAACCAATGCGGCAATTGTGCCAGGCTGGCCCGCAGCCACCACATGGGCGCTCGCGTGCGCACCTGACCTTGGGAGTCTATGATCGGGCGCCGGCACGGGTCATCCGGCGCACCGGGGCGGCACCCCAACCGCTCCGCGCCGCAACTCGGGCAGCGCCCCGGCATGCCGTCGGCGCTCAGACAGCGCGGGCAGAGAAAGACCTGGATCGTGTCCTCCGAAGTCATCACCGTCTCGCACCCCGTGGCGCGTTCATTGTACGTCGGCGTCCCGTTCCCTTCCAGGGCGTGTTCCACCTCACCCCGGCGGGGCCGCCTGCGACTCCGGAGTGTGGGCTGGCAGGAACCGTCGCAACGATCAAGGTCCTCCTGTCCATCATCGAGCCCGGCCGCCGATCGACAGGCCGCGGGTCCGTAGACGACCGCCGGGTGCCGGCAGGGTGCAGCCAAGGTCCTGACCGTGGTGACTGGCTTGGATCGCGATTTCTTACCCCGGAGCGCGGCGCGCCCACAGCCCTGGCGCCAACACCGCCGCACCACCGAGGAGGCCTCCACCGACTGCCCAGACAGGGATCCGGCCGAGGACGGCGATCAGCTCGTCGGTGGAGAATTCCGTTTGAGCGTGGCTGTGCAACGAGACCTTGACCAGCATCAACCCGGCCGCCACCCAAGGGACGCAGGCCCCGATGCCGCAGCCCGCCAGTCCGGCCGCCGCCAAGCGGGGCAAGCCGGATCTCTTCTTCGTCACCCACCGCCCAGCCCTGGGTCCGGCGGCCGTGACCGTCAGCGCCGCCGCCAGGACGAGGACCGCGGTGAGCTGCCTGGCCTCCGTCGCCAGCCAGGCGAATGACACCAGCCCGACGGCTGCCGCCCAAGCTCGCCACACCCACCTCACCGCGAACCTATTCCTGCTGTACCGCTTCCCCCGACAGGCGAGTGGCCCGGGAGGCGGTCCAACTGCCTTCTGAGCTCATTCAAGGCAGACGGTCCCCCGACTGCCACGGGAGCTAGTGGAACCACCGCGGCCTCTCTTCCCGTTCGGGGAGACCGCAGCCGGCCGGAGGGAGAGTCTGGCGCCGCTAGACGTCGGCACCGGCCTCCGCCTGCCTCGGGATCGAAGCCAGGATGCGCGTTCCGCTGCCTTCCTGCGAGAAGACCTGCAGTTGTCCGCCGGCGAGCGCTGCCCGCTCGCGCATGTTGACCAGGCCCAGACTGCCGCGCTGGGCATAGTCCTCATCGACGGAGCCAACGTTGAATCCGACCCCGTCATCCTCGATCTCCAGCCTCCAGTCGGAGGCCCCCGGCCTGAGGCGCACCCAGATGTGCTGCGCCTGAGCGTGCTTGACGGCGTTGTTGATCGCTTCCTCGGCAATGTAGAAGATCACGCTTTGCTGCAGCGGGCTCATGTTCTCGGCGTCCTGCCGCTCAGCCTCGACGAGCACCTGCTCTCCCTGCACTTCGTGCACTTTCTTCCCGAGCTGCCAGAGTGCGGGCACCAGACCCTGCGATTCCAGAATCAGCGGGCGCAGGGCGAAGAGCATATGCCGGATATCGCGGGTTGCGCGCCGGGCCATCTCTTCGGCGGTCGTCAGTTCCCGCCGGGCGGCCGCCGGGTCGCGCTCGACCAGCTTGCCGATGTAGTTCAGGCGCATGGCCAGCGAGGCCACCGCCTGGGTTGGCCCATCGTGCAGGTCGCGGGCCAACCGCTTGCGCGACTCCTCCTGGACCTCTCCCTGGCGCTGTTTCTCCGTCTCCGCCCGCTGCAGCCTGTCGAGCCCGTCGAGGCCGGCAGAGGTCAAGCGGCCAATGGCCTGCAGTTCTGCCAGGACATGGGATGAGGCTGCTCCGGGCTCGTTCCAGCCGACGAGCAGAGCTCCGCCGGGCTTCCCGCCCCTTGTCAGCGGCGCACACGCCACCTCGCGACAGACCCTGAGGGCGCTCATCGACGCCAGGGCAGGATCTTCAGCCGGCTGCCGGCTCACGACCGCTGTTCGATCGGCTATGGCTTGTGCCAGGATTCCGATCGGCTCGGCCAGCACTGTCTGGCGATCGCCGGGCGTCAGCCGGCGCGCACTCCTGACCTCCCAGCCGGATGCACCGGCGAGC
>JALHUE010000154.1 GCA_022866145.1 Anaerolineales bacterium
CGCATATGGGTGGCCTGACGGAAATCGGCTACGATCCGGCCGAGTGGATCAATGTCTGTGTGGCTCAGGCCTACGGTCTGAAGCGAGTGATCGCGAAGTGAGCTTGGACCGGCGCGGGGAGCACTCCCTGGAAGGAGGATCGGGCGTTGATGGGCCATCTACTTGAGGGAACGCCTCAGACTTCCCGGGTTCTCTGGCGCGCCCTGGTTGGGCGAGGCGAGGTTGCGCATGGCCGCTGACGACTTGGCTCGAAGCGACGAGGCCGGAGTGGCGAGGCCGGCGAGCCGTGTCCGCAGGTTGAGGCCGGGGGTTGTCATCGCCGCGGCGGCTGCCGGATTGCTGCTGCTTGGCTTCCTGCTGCGGATGGTCGACCTGACCGATCCCCCGCTGGATTTCCATGCTGATCGACAGCTGCGCTCGGCGGTCATCGCCCGCGGCATGTACTACCAGATGGATCCCGAGGCTGACCCGGCCACCCGCAGCCTAGCGCTTGCCCTACGGGCGGCGACGCCCACCTATGAACCCGAGATCTTCGAACGGCTTGTGTCCCTGACCTATCTTGCGCTCGGGAAAGAGATCCTGTGGATCGCACGTGTGCTGGCCTCGCTGTTCTGGGTGGTCGGGGGCGGATTCCTGTACTTGCTGGGGAGAAGGCTGACATCGGACATCGGGGCGCTGATTGGCCTGGCCTACTACCTGTTCCTTCCGTTTGGGGTGATCGCCAGCCGCTCGTTTCAACCCGACCCCTTCATGGTGATGTGGCTCCTGGGGGCGTGCTTGGCGCTGCTGCGATTTGCCGACCAGCCCACGTGGACCCGAGCCGCGATCTTCGGTCTGGCCGCCGGGATGGCCATCCTGGTCAAGCCGATGGCGGTGTTCCCCGTCGGACTGACGGCGGCTGCCGTGAGCCTGGTGACCTGGGACCGCCGGGCTGTTCGCGAGCCCCGCCTGTGGCTGGCAGCAGCGCTGACGCTCGCCCTCCCAGCTGGATACTACCTACTGCAAACCGGAAGGCAGTCGGCAGGCATGTTCGAGTACTTCGTGGCCGCACCCGTCGGCCTGTTGACCCAGCCTTCGTTCTACGTCGGCTGGGCCCGATTGCTGAACGGCATGTTCGGGCTGACATTCCTGACGCTGTGCCTGATCGGTCCATTGCTGCTCCCGCGCCGCGGCCGTGCGCTCTTGGTAGGCTTGTGGGCAGGGTATCTGGTGTATGGCCTGGTCTTCGCCTACACCATCCACACCCACGACTACTACAGCCTGATGCTGGTGCCGATTGTCGCATTGTCGCTGGCGGCCGTGGCCAGTGTGCTGGAAGGGCGCATCCGACTTCAGCCCCAGGCGGTGAGACTCGTCGCCCTACTTCTGGTGGGCCTTTGCTTCGTGCCGCTGGCAGGGAATGCCATCGAGAACCTGCAGGAATCGGACTACCGAGGAGAGCCGGCGGGGTGGGCGCGTCTCGGCGAGGCATTGCCCAAGGATGGCGGGATCATCGCCCTGACGCAGGAGTACGGCAACCGCCTGCTGTACTATGCCTGGACCCCGGCGAGCATGTGGCCCTATCAGGCGGACCTCCGGTTCGCCGAGCTCCGAGGGGACGCCGACAACCGTCCCTTCGAAGAGATTTTCTCCGACAGGACGGCCGGGGCGCGTTACTTCCTCGTGACCCACTTCGGCGAGCTTGA
>JALHUE010000155.1 GCA_022866145.1 Anaerolineales bacterium
CCGGTGAACAGGTCGATTCACCAGATGGAGTGTGGCGCCATGAAGAGACGCGAGAATCGGGAACGCCGGCGAGGCCAGGGGCTGGTTGAATTCGCCCTGACGCTGCCGCTGATTCTGCTGATCATCTTCACCATCATCGAGCTGGCACGCGTGCTGCACGCCTGGATGGCGATCGAGAATGGGGCGCGCTTCGGGGTCCGCTATGCCATCACCGGTGAGTACAACTCGACCTACTGCAGCGGCTACCCGGGCGGGATCTGCGATGCCCAGAATGAGGAAGACGCCGCCCGAATTCCTTCGATCAAGGACAGCGCCACTGCCGGGGCCGCCGCCATCTTGCGGGATGCCACGGCCGGCGTTGGCCAGCCCGGCTACTTTAAGATCACAGTCTGCTCCACCAAGAGCGGGCTGATCTACCACCCGGCCAACACGAATTCCAGCACGCCGGCCGATTGCACTCCGGTGGAGGACGGCGGGGGTCCAGGCGATCGGGTAATCGTCACCGCCGATTTCGAGCACCCGCTCATATCGCCGCTCATCAGCACCTGGTGGCCCCATCTTCACCTGAGCGCCAAGCGCGAGGGAATCGTCGAGCAGTTCCGGGTGGCGCGCGTCGTCGGCCTGCCGGCGACGATCGCCGTGGCGACCTTCACCGCCACGGTCACCCCGACATCGACCATCACCCAGACCCCGACCGAGACGCCCACGGTCACCCTGACGCCGACGCCAGACTGCTCCTTCATCAGTGTCGATGACGTCGCCATCGTCGACAACATGGTGCGTTTGACCTTCACCAACACCAACCCCGGCGCCATCCACCTGACCGACTCCTCGATCTCGTGGATCGATCCAGGCTTATACCCCGGGCAGAGCCTGTACGGCATGTCGCTCAAGGGATGGTACCGCTGGGGGCCGGACGATCCGACTTCTCCTGCCAGCGAGGCGCCCAGCCCGCACATCGCCGTCGCCTCCTTCGAGACCGAAAACTGGTACGGCTCCTTCAACAACGTCCCCGCCAACCCCGGACTGTATGGCACCTATGATGTGGCCCTGACCTTTGACAACCTGTGCCTCATCAGCGGCTCGGTCGACCGGCCGGTGCCGACGCCCACCTCGACGGCCACGCCCACGAATACCGCCACGGCCACCCGGACTCCGACGGGCACCTCGACGGTGACCACGACGCCCACGGTGACCCCTACGCCGTCTTGTGACGACATCACGGTCCTGAACACGTGGATCACCGGCAACAATGTGTACATGCGGGTGCGAAATGACAACGTTGCCGCAGTGACGTTTACCGGTTCGGCCTTCGATTGGACCGACGCCTATCATCCGGCGCAGTACGTTGACCGTCAATTCTGGGGAGGCACCGCCTACTGGAACGGCAACGGCTTAGACCCGCCCACGATCCGTGCCACGAGCCAGAACTTTGCCGCCGGATCGACCGTCGACTGGCGAACGCTGTTTGGCGGAGTCCCGGGCGGGATGGGGCTCAATGGGACTTTCAGCGTCGGCCTGATATTCAACGGTTCCTGCACGGTGAGCGGCAGCGTGTCGCGCACCGCGCCCACGGCTACGGCCACCCTGACGGCGACCATCACCTCGACTGCGACGCGTACCCCCACGGTCACGCGAACGCCGACGATCACCTTGACGCCGACCAACACCAGCACACCGACCGTCACCCCGACCCGCACGCTCACGCCGACGATCACCTTGACGCCGACGCGCACCAGTACGCCGACCATCACGCTGACACCGACGCGGACGAATACGCCAACGGTCACGCGCACGCCGACCATCACGCTGACCCCGACAAAGACGTCGACATCGACCACCGTGCCCAGCGCGACGGCCACCCGCACCGCGACGCCGCTTCCGACCAACACGTCCACCTCGCCGCCCACCGCCACGCGTACGCGCACCCCGACGCCAGCTGTAACCAACACCCTGCCGCCGAGCAAGACTCCGACGGTCACGTTGACGGTGACTTTGGCCTGCATGGACTGTTGAGGCACCCGCCGATCGATTGCAGCCGGGCAGGCGGCTTGCCTGCGGCCATCCAGAGTGGACTGCGAGAGGCGGGGGATCCCCCGCCTCTCGCTCTGTGGATGCAGGACCACCCGGTCACCGGCGTGGTCGCGACCCGCGCCCGAGGGAGTCCCGGCATGTTGCCCCCTGATGACCGGCGATATACAATCCAGCTACGCCGTCGGCCCCTGGTACCAAGGGGTGAACGGCGGGCCGGGGCGTGTAGGGGGACTGCAAGCCGGGGCGGGCGTGGCTTTGGCTATGATTCTGTTGAGGTCTTCGACGTAGAACCATGGGGGGTAGAAGGCAGATCTCTGCCGACGGGAAACATGAAGAACGCGGAACATGACGCTCAGCCTGAGGTCCAGAACCCGGCGCCTGAAAAGGTCGGCCGGGTCCTGATCGCCGATGACGACGACGACTTCCGCGCCCTGCTTGTGCGGCGCAGCCTGCGCATGGGCCTCGAGGTCCACCAGGTGAACGACGGGCCGCTGGCCGTCGAAGCCCTCAAGCAGTCCCCCTTTGATGTGCTGGTCGTCGACCTGTACATGCCGGGATCGACCGGGCTGGAGGTGGTGCAGGAAGGCCGGCGCATCGACCCGGACCTGCAGTCGATCATCCTGACGGCGAGCGCCACGCTGGAGACGGCGCTGGAAGCCCTGCGGGTGGGGGTGTACGACTACCTGCTCAAACCCCTGGAATCGGTAGCCGCCTTCGAGCTCTCGCTGACCCGCGCCCTGGAGCACCGGATGCTGATCCGCGAGAACCTGCGCCTGTTCGCCGAGGTGCAGCGGCTGGCGGTCACCGATCCGGTGACGGGCCTGTACAATCGCTACAAGCTGAACGAGTCCTTGGAGCTGGAGGTCGAGCGAGCCCACCGCTATCGGCGGCCGCTGTCCGTGATCATAATCGACATGGATCGACTGAAGGACATCAACGATAACTACGGCCACCCGGCCGGTGATGAGGCGCTGCGGCTTGTGGCGGCGGCGATCCGGTCGCAGGTGCGCCGGGTTGACCTGGCGACGCGCTACGGCGGGGACGAGTTCGCCATCCTGCTGCCGGAGGCGACCGAGGCCGAGGCCCAGGCGATCGCCCAGCGGATCTCCGCCGAGATCGGCACCCGGAACCCGGGACCTTGGCACGTCTCGGCTTCCTTCGGCGTGGCGGCCTGGGAGGACGGTATCCGCTCGTCGGAGGAGCTGATCGAGCGCGCCGACCGGGCGCTGTATGTCCACAAGCGGGCGCGTGCGGCCCGGGCCAAGCCGCGCTAGCTGCGCGCCCGGGACCCGCTGGGAGCCCAGGCAGGAAGAGGAAGGGGAGGTCGGAAAGCGAACATGACCGATCGTCAGCTGGGTGGACCCGCCGGTCCGCCTGCGAGCGCGCCCGAGGCCGGGCCCAATGCTTCCAGCCAGTCCGGGACGGGATGGTTTTCCCGGGTGGTGGCGCGCGCCCTTTCGCTGCGCGGTCAGCTGATCATCCCCTACGCCTTGCTGACGCTCGTGACCGCCATGCTCGGCACGTATGTCGTCACGCGGCTGGTGACATCTTCCGTCCGCGAGCGCTTCGTCAACCAGCTGAATGAGGCCTCGCGAGTGGCCGCCGATGGGGTGGTGCGGCGCGAGCGCTCACACCTGCGCAGCCTGCGCCTGATGACCTTCACCTCCGGCGTCGCCGAGGGGCTGCAGTTCGCCGATGCCGAGGCCCTGGAGGCGCTGCTCCTCCCGATCGCCCTCAACGACCAGGCCGAATCGGTCGTGGCCATTGGACGGGGGGGCAGGGAGATTCTGGGCCTGACCTTCGATCCCGCTTCGTCCCAGTATGACATCACCCGCGGATCCGACTTCTCCAAGCTGCCGATCGTCGACAACATCTTGCAGGAACGGCGGGATGCTGCCGGGGACAAGTACGTCGGGATCGTGGAGACCTCCTACGGTCCCTTCCTGTACACCAGCGCCCCGGTCCGCAATGCCGCCGACGAGTTGGTCGGTGTGCTGATGCTCGGAACCCGTCTGGATTCGCTGGTCGACGATCTGAAGAGCCAGGCCCTGGCGGATGTCGTGCTGCAGCAACCGGACGGGGCGCTGCTTTCAACCAGCTTCGATGAGACACAAGGGGAGGCTTCAGATTTCTTGCTCCCGCCGGAGAGCACCGAGGCCATCGACGGCCTGGAGCTGCGCGAGTTCGAGCTGTACGGCAGGGACTTCCAGGCGGGCTATGCTCCCTGGGCGGCGCGCGATCAGGTGCTGGGGGTGCTGGGCGTGGCGCTGCCGTCCAATTTCCTGGTGACCGCCGAAGCCACCAGCCGCAATACCTTCAGCCTGCTCTTCTCGATCAGCACGATCTCGATCATTGTCGTCGGCTACTGGCTGGCTTCCAGCATCACCCGCCCGATCCTGCGCCTGCGGCGAATGGCTCAAGCGGTTGCCGCCGGCGACCTCGAGCAGGAGAGCGGCATCCAACGGCCGGATGAGATCGGCGACCTGGCCACCGCCTTCGACACCATGGCCGACGACCTGCAGGCCCGCACGGCCGAGGCTGAGCAGCTGTACGCCGAGGCCGTTGATCGCAATCGGCAGCTGGAGGAGATGTACCAGCGTTTGCAGTCGGCGCAGCAGCAGCTGGTCCAGTCGGAGAAGCTGGCCTCCGTCGGACAGCTCTCGGCGGGCATCGTCCACGACGTCAAGAACCCGTTGGGGGTGATCAAGGGGGTGGCCGAGGAGATGCTGGAGGACAAGCCGCCTGGCTCGCCGGAGTATGAGAGCCTGCAGGTGATTCGTGACAACGCCAGCCGGGCGAATGCCATCGTCACCGATATGCTGACCTTCGCCCGGCAGACGCCGCCGGCCATGCTGCGGCGTGACCTGCGCCAGACGGTCGAGGGCTCCCTGCGTTTGACCAGCTACATGCTGCGCAAGGGCAAGGTCGAACTCGATCTTCAGGTCCCGCCGGCGCCGGTGACGGCCATGTTTGACTCGCAGCAGCTGCAGCAGGTGGTGATCAACTTGGTACAGAACGCGGTGCAGGCCATGCCGAACGGCGGCCGCCTCGGCGTTCGGCTGGCGCCGGACGATGGCCACGCGCTCATCGAGGTTCGCGATACCGGCACAGGCATTTCGCCGGAAAACCTGCCGCGGGTTTTTGATCCGTTCTTCACCACCAAACCCGAAGGGCAGGGGACCGGGATGGGTCTTTCGGTCTCCTACGGGATCATCAGCCGCCACAACGGGACGATCAGCGTGAGCAGCAAGCCGGGGGAGGGTACGCTGTTCACGGTTCGGCTGCCGCTGGATGCAGCGCCAGCTGCGGGCGACCAGGAGAGCGAAGCATGAGCGGGGCCCGGGTGCTGGTGGCTGATGACGACCCGGACTATCTGCGCTTGATGTCGGGTCACCTGCGCAAGCGGGGGTACGAGGTCGAGAGCGCCGACGGCGGCCAGGCGGCACTGGAGCGGCTCCGCCAGGCGGAGGCGTTCTCGGTGCTGGTCACCGACCTGATGATGCCCGGCATGGATGGCTACGAACTCCTCCGTCGGGCTCGCACCCAGGACGCCTTCATCGAGGTCATCGTCATCAGCGGCGTTGGCAGCCTGGAATCAGCCATCTCGTCGATGCGCGAGAATGGCGCCTTCGACTATCTGACCAAGCCGCTGGAGAAGGTGACCGACCTCAGCCTGGCCGTTGAGCGGGCCGTGGCCCATCGTGCGCTGCGGCTGGAGCGCGCCCAGCTGCAGGCGCAGATCCAGGCGGAGCGCGAGCGCCTGCGTAGTTTGCTGACCAACGCCAGCGACGCCATCCTGTCCGCCGATGGCAGCGGCGTGGTGGTCGTGGCCAATCCCCAGGCTGCCCGTCTACTCGGCACGGAGCACCTGGTCGGTCAGCGGTCCACGGTCGTATTTCCGGCGCCGCTGCGGATCCTGCTGGAGCACTGGATGGGCGCCTCGCCGCAACGCGCCATGGTCTGCGAGGTGCCTTGGCCGGCGGAACAGGTGCACCTGGTCAGCCTGACTCCCCTCGAGCCCAGCGGACTGGAGGGCGGTGTCGGCTGGGTGATGGTGCTGCAGGACATCTCCCATCTCAAGCATGTGGATTCGCTGAAGATGCGCCTGCTCACCGAGACGGCCGAGAACATTCGCCGTCCGCTGGCGGCGGCCTTCGCCTCGTTGATGGCGCTCAATGATCTGCCGGAAGCCAGAACCGAAGGCTTCACCGCCAGGATGGACAACCTGGTGGGTCAGCTCAGTGC
>JALHUE010000156.1 GCA_022866145.1 Anaerolineales bacterium
GGGCCGACCCAATCGTCGAAGGCGAAACCCTGAGTCCCGAGGACCAGGCGGCCTGGGGTGGGCTGGGGCATGGCGCCTACCTGAGCAGGGCCTCGACCCGGTCGAGAATATGCTCCGCTACCTGATCCTTGGGCATCACCGGCAGCGCCTGGACACCCCCGCCGGCGTCCAGTAGGGTTACACGGTTGGTGTCCACCGCGAATCCTGCGTCCGTCGCCAGGATATCGTTGGCAACGATCAAGGACAGCCCTTTGCGCTCGAGCTTGCCGCGGGCGTTGTCAAGCAGATCCTGGCTCTCGGCCGCGAATCCGACGATCACCCCGGGCTTGCCGCCCGTCTTCCGCCGGGTGGTGACCTCCGCCAGGATATCCTCGGTCGGTTCGAGGCTCAAGGTCTGCCCGGAGCCGCCGCGCTTCATCTTGTGGGGGGCGCTCGCCTGAGGCCGGTAGTCAGCCACGGCTGCCGCCATCAGCAACACGTCGCTGTCATTGGCGTGCGCCAGCACCGCTTCCCGCATCTCGGCCGCGGTCGATACATCGACCAAGGTCACACCGTATGGAACGGGTACGCTGGATGGTCCGCTGATCAGCACGACCTGCGCCCCACGATCAATGGCTACCTGTGCCAGAGCATAGCCCTGCCTGCCGCTGGAGCGGTTCACCACTGCCCGGACCGGATCGATCGGCTCCTGGGTCCCGCCGGCCGTGACGACAATGCGCCGGCCAGCCAGGCTGCCCTTCCGCCCCAGCAGGTACCGCACCACCCCCAGCAATTGGGTCGGCTCCAGCATTCGCCCCAGCCCGATTTCGCCGGAGGCCATCCGACCCGTGGCCGGCCCGGCAAAGAAGACGCCGCGCTGCCGCAGGATCTCAAGATTCGCCTGGGTGGCCGGGTTCGCGTACATGCCGGCGTCCATCGCCGGGGCAGCCGCTACCGGGCAGGTGCAGGCCAACGCCGTCAGCCCGATCAATGTGTCGGCCAGGCCATGGGCGAGCCGCGCCAGCGTCGTGGCCGTCGCCGGAGCGATCAGTAGCAGGTCCGCTCGTCGGGCCAGGTCCACATGCAGAACATGCGCCTGGCTGCCCCACAGATCGGCGTCAGTGAAAGGCCTGCGGCCGGTCAGCGCCTGAAACGTCAACGGAGTCACGAACTGCATGCCGCCCTGGCTGAGCAGCACGTCGACCTGGGCCCCGGCCTGCGCCAGGGCCGAGGCCAGCTCGGCTGCCTTGTAGGCCGCGATCGATCCCGTCACGCCTAGCAAGATGCCTCGGCCCTTCAGCACCGGGACGATCGAGATGTCGCTCATCGCTGCCACCCTTCCCGGACAGGATCGGACCTGCCGTCTTGGATTCTACAACGTTCCTCCCGACCGCTGGAACCATCCCTTGGCCGGCTTCCAGGCCGCCGACAGGCACCTCCCAGCCCGACGGGCACACGCATGCGTGCCGGAGTCCGGCCTTGAGATTCGGCCAGGCAGCGGGGCAGGGCAATAGAGGAAAGCGACCGCAGGTCGCGAAGCTCGACATCGGAGAAAGCCGCGGCTTGTCCCTGCCGCCTGTTGGCTGCGCCACACCGGCTGCGGTCCCCCTGAGTTATACTGCCGCCAGCTCGAGGACGAAGGAGCGCCATCTGTGACCAACTCGACAGAGGTATTTGTGCAACAAACCGTTGAAGCCGCCCGCCCGCTGGAGAAGGCACTCAACCTGGCCGAGTGGGAAGCGGCAACGACGGGGACCGAGCAGGCGAACCAGCGCCAGCAGCAGGCCCAGAGCGCCTACATGCGCTTCTGGGCGAATGCCGAGATCCACGCCCAGGCCAATGAACGCCTGCGGGCCCAACCGCCGAGCGATCCGCTGCTTGCCCGCCAGTTGCGCCTGATCTACCTGACCTCAGCCAAGAACCAGCAGGATGAGGAAAGCATCGAGCAACTCACTCGCCTCGAAGCCGAGGTACGCGGCCAGTACTACAACTTCCGCGGAGAGGTTGACGGACGCGCCTTGTCCGACAATGAGCTGGTGAACATCCTGAAATCGAGCCGTGACTCGGCCGAGGTCCAGGTAGCCTGGGAAGCTAGCAAGCGCGTCGGGGCACAGGTGGCCGAGACCGTGCGCCAGTTGGCGCGGCTGCGCAACGCCGCCGCCCGGCGCCAGGGCTTCCGGGATCACTTCCAGCGCTCGCTGAC
>JALHUE010000157.1 GCA_022866145.1 Anaerolineales bacterium
CTTGAGGAACTGCCGCACCGCCTCTTCGAAGCCGCTCGGCAGGTCGCGCCAGATGCCTCCCGGTCGGATGTACGAGGTCATCATCCGCTGTCCCGAGCACATCTCGAAGATGTCGAGGATGATCTCTCGTTCCCGGAAGCAGTACAGGAAGGTGGACATGGCTGCCAGGTCAAGGCTGGACGTGGCCAGCCAGACCAGATGAGAGGCGATCCGCTGGAGTTCGGTCAGAATGACGCGAACGGCCTGCGCGCGCGGTGGGACGTCCAGGCCGACCAGCTTCTCGATCGCCAGGCAGTACACCAGGTTGTTGCCGATGTTGTTCAGGTAGTCCATGCGATCGGTCATCACCAAAGCCTGGAGGAAATTCTTGGCCTCCATGTTCTTCTCAATGCCGGTGTGCAGGAACCCGATGTCCGGGATGCAGTTGACGACGATCTCGCCGTCGAGCTCCAGGAGCAGGCGCAGCACGCCGTGGGTGCTGGGATGCTGCGGTCCCATATTGAGCAGCAGGGTATCGCCCTCGATGGCCCGGCTCGAAACCAGGTGTTTGAGTTCATCGAAGGAGACTTCGAGTGTCGGCGCTGGCATCAGACTGTTTCGGTAGCTACCGCTGTTTACCGCGTTGCGTACGGCTTGCGCCGGTCGATTTCGTCGAAGTTGAAGGTGTACTGAACCTCTTCGTAGCCGAGCGGGTGGTCTTTGCGCAGCGGATGCCCTTCCCAATCATGCGGCATCAGGATTCTGCGGAGGTCGGAGTGACCGGCAAAGCCAACGCCAAACATGTCGTAGATCTCCCGCTCGTGCCAATTCGCGTTCGGGAACAGGTTTTCCAGCGTCGGGACTTCTGCCGCGTTGCCAGGCACGGGCAGCCTCAGGCCGATGAAGGCGTTGGAAGCCGTGCTGTACAGCTTGTAGATCAATGCGAAGCGCGGTTCGCTGGGCCAGTAGTCCACGGCCGTCAGGGCGATCAGCAAATCGAACCCGTGCTGTTCACGCAGCCATTGGCAGGCGGTGAGAACCTTGGCCGGGGAGACCAGGATGCTGGTTTCCCCCCGGAAGCGCTCGACGCCCTGAACGGCTTGGCCGAGCTCCGCCTGCAGCTGTGTGACGACCGACTCGATGTCCATGCGTGCCTTGTCCCCCGGCAGCCCCGACAATCCGCCGTTCCGGGAGCTGCCTGCCGGTTGATTCAGGCGTACTGGTTCAGCTTCTCGCCCTTGACCTTCTCGTGCAAGGTGATGATGCCGTGGATCAAACCCTCCGGCCGCGGCGGGCAGCCGGCAACATAGACGTCCACCGGCACGATCTCGTCCACCCCCTGCACAATCGCGTAGTTGTTGAACACCCCGCCGCAGGAGCAGCAGTCGCCCATGGCGATCACCCACTTCGGATCGGGCATCTGATCGTACAGCCGGCGCAGCACGGGCGCCATCTTGCGGGAGACTCGCCCGGCGACGATCATCAGATCCGCCTGGCGAGGGCTGGGACGCATCAGCTCCATGCCGAAGCGGCTGAGGTCATAGTCGGCCGATTGGGCACTCATCATCTCGATGGCACAGCACGCCAGACCGAACAGCATCGGCCACATCGCATTCGTGCGGCTCCAGTTGATGGCCTGCTCGAGCGTGGTGGTGACCACGCCCAAGTTGCCGAGCTTCTGCTCTACTCCCATTCGAGCGCTCCCTTCTTCCACGCATACACGAAACCAATACTCAGGATGACGACGAAAAGACCCATTTGCACCAGGCCGCTCAAGCGCGTCTGGCGCATCACGACCGCCCACGGGAGCAGAAAGACGGTCTCGATGTCGAACAGGATGAACAGGACCGCGATCAGGTAGAAGCGCACCGGCACCCGGCGCTGCCCGGGGCCGTACGGCCGCATGCCGGACTCGTACGTCTGGCCCTTGCGGGCGGAAGGCCGCCTGGGGCCGAAAAGATGTCCGATCGCCACCACCAGAAAGGCGATGCCGATAGCCAGGATGAGCAAGACGGCGATGGGCAGAAAGTCTGACGGCAATGGATCCTCGGCCGGGGGAGCCGGCCCTGCCACCGCAGGCATCCGGCGATTTGGTCTAAGTGGGCGCAGTCTATCACAAGCGAGGAGACGGGTCAAAGACAGACCGCTCTTCTGCGGTTCGAGGCACTCCGCCAACCGCTCCCGCCTGCGTCCGGCTCACCCCGGAGGGGCTTGACACGTCCGCCGCTCTGGGCTACTCTAGTGGATGCTATTCCTACTTCTCCTATAGGGAAACTAGCTATGAACCTGTCCAAGCGGTCCGAATACGGCTTGCGGGCGCTCTTCGACCTGGCCGCCCAGACGGCCGCCCAGCCCGTGCCCTTGCGCGACCTGGCGGAGCGCAACCACCTGCCCGGCAAGTTCCTCGAGCAGATCTTCCTCAGCCTACGCAATGCCGGCATCGTCCACGGCCAAACCGGCCCCGGCGGCGGCTACACCCTCGGGCGCCAGGCTGACAGAATCACTCTGGGCGAAGTCATTCGGGTGCTCGACGGGCGCCTGGCCCCCGTCAGCTGCCTGAGCCAGATCGACTACGAGCCGTGTTCTTGTCCGGACGAGAAATCTTGCCTGCTGCGCCTGGCCATGTCCGAAGTCCGCCAAGCGATCGTCGACGTCGTCGACCACACCTCGCTGGCGGATGTCACCAACGGCAAAGCGCGCCGCGGCAAGCGCTAGGGTTCCGCCAGCCCGACTCGTTCTCCCAGGAGGTGCACTCATGTCCCCACGCAATTCACCGGCTGGGCGCCCCCGCTGCCCGCCGTTCCTCGAGACCCTGGCGGCGGCCCTGATTGCCGCGGCTGGGCTGGCTGCCTGCGGCGGCGGACGTGCCCCCGCCAGCCTCTCCGAAATCCGCGTCGGCTACTTCCCGAACATCACCCACAGCCAGGCCTTGATCGGCA
>JALHUE010000158.1 GCA_022866145.1 Anaerolineales bacterium
GGCAGACGCCGCACCACAGCCTCCCGAAGAACGGTACGGCCACGATCATCAGCGCTGCCCACCAGGCGATCCATACCAGTACCGTGGCTGGATTGCGGCTCCCAACGGGTGTGCCGAGCAGCCCGGCGACAATCACCAACAGCAGGCCGGCGACCGCGGCGAGTTGAACAGCCAGCTGCGGTCCTCGGGCGATGAGGAGCGACCGGACGAATGGGAACCGAGTGAGGTCGACGTGTGTCATGACGGGACAAAACCAGCACTGGGGGGCGTGGGTTTCCGCCACACAGCCAATCCCCCGACGGCCACGGCCAGGACGGCCAAGGCGACGGCGCGCCAGAAATTGAGCGGCGGGCCGACTCGCAGCCGGCCGGCCATAAACGCATGGAGCGGCCCGCACGGGACCGAGCAGTGGATGCGGAACGTACCGGGGCGATCGGCGACGAAGGAAACGCTCGCCGGCTGGCCGGGGTCGGCGGTCAGGTTGATGTCATAGCCTTCGATATGAAGCCCGTGGACGGTGTCGGCCGACGCCAACTCGATCGTAACCCGATCGCCTGGGTTCACCTTGATCATCGCCGGGGTGAAGGCGTAGGCGCTTGCCTCGACGCGCACGTTGCGGGCGACGCCTCCGGACCGTACCGGCGTCGGCGGCAGGCTGACGACAGCCACCCCCGCCAGGGCCAGCGAGGCAAGAGCACCGGAAATCAGGAGGCGGCGGTGTCGGGCCATGGCGCGCTACGGCATGTTCGACGGCCCGAAGGCGGAATAGGTGGCGTCGATTTGTGTCCGGATTTCGGCCACGCTGCGCCCCTCGTCGAGCATCCGCATCGTGTCCCGGGTGATATCCACGCAGATCGAACACCCGACTGCATGCAGGTCGTAGGTGATGGAACCGTCAGAGGCGACCTCCGAGATGTAGCAAGCGTAGTTGGACGTGTGTCCCATGGCACCACATCCGCAATAGCATGGGAGTTGCATCAGCACCTCGGGATGAGCGTCGGCAAAAGCATAGGCCTGACGCACCACCCGCGGAGCCGACTCAACCTCAAGTGGAAGTCCCTCGGGACTGGCGGCAGGAGCGCAGCCGCTGAGGACCGCTGACAAGGCGATCGCAAACAGCAAGCCCGCCCAACGGACGGGCGAGGTCCACCCCCGGCCGGGGACGGACCTACTCGCCGCGACCTGGTCGCCTAGGGAAAACGGGAGGCTCAAGACGGCATCTCCTCGGCTTCCGATTCGGCCACGAAGCTGCCATGCCAGGTATGCAGCCAAATGGCGCCCGTGGACCCTTCGACGCTCAACATCCCGGCGATGGTTCCGTCGGGGTTGTCAAAATCAAAGGTGTAGTACCCGTAGAACTCGGCGCCGTATCCATGGGCCTTGCTCCCGGGAAGCTGGGCGTCCAACGCCTGCTGAGCGAAGGCCCGGGCCTCGTCCATCGACAGCCGATTCTCGCCGCTGGCGCCGAAGCTCATACGACCGTAGCGATCATTCCACATCATGCTGGGCCTGGGCTCCGGACCGATGGCGCCGGTGGTGGGATCGATAAGGATCTCAAGAGCGCCTCGGCCCGTGCAGCACTCCTCGACCAAGGCATAGAAGTTGTTCTCGAATTCCATCACTTCGGCGACGGCGAAATCGGCCCCGGCGGAAGCGGCGCAATCTTCCGCCAACGTGCGCGCCTGGTCCAGCGAGATGCGGCTGGCGCTTCCGGGCGAAAC
>JALHUE010000159.1 GCA_022866145.1 Anaerolineales bacterium
GAAGACCCTGCCCACGCCTGCGATGCCATCCCGCCCTGCGGCCAGCCGCGGCGCGTGGGCGCTGGCGCACCCTGTAACCGCATACCCGAGGTGAGACCATGAGTGAGAACTACATCCACGAGGTCATGGCAAGGGCGGCGGATCACTTGCTGCTCGCCGCCGCCGTCGTGTGCTGGGCGCTGGCGACCGCGCACAGCTCGCGCGGACCTCACGCAGGCGGCTGTATCGTGTCAGCCAAAGTGAGACAAATCACGGCTCCACGTGAAGACACACTTGCTCGGCGTTGAGGTTCACGCAGCTGCCCCGAGCATCTCCGTGTGCGGAAGGCGGCGGCCCTCAAGCATTCTGCGTCCAAACTCCTTCCGTCACGACTGAACCTCCTGGCCTCTGCCGAAGTAGACGTCTGCCGGTGTGACAGTGCCTAGCGACTCGTGGTACCGCTGGCTGATGACCCTGTGTAAATGCTTGTGCGGGTGTTGCCTACGGTCAATTCCGACCCCCCACTCTCCAAGACTCCACCCCGAGCAGTCCGTAGGCTGGGGTGAAGCAGCCTCACTGGGTGGAAGGCCGCTGGAAGGTAGGATTTCGCCAACCTGTGCTAGGCTGGGGCCATAGGGCCGTACCATGTTGCGGGTCCGCTCATTTGGAGGGAGGATGCAATGAGGCGATCTACCCTCGCTTTCGCCAGCTGCCTTCTGGCGAGTCTTCTGGCTACGCTGGCATGCTCAGTTGATCTTGGGCTTTCACCACCGACGCAAACGCCTCAGCCAACATACACGCCGACACCCTATCCAACCAATACACCGGAACCTACGGCGACACGCAGACCCTCCCCGACATCGACTCGCCCCCCGCAGTCTTCCTGCGTTTCGCCCGATACGATCACTGCAAGCGACAAGGGCAAGGTGATTGAGATCTGCGGCCTGGTGATTGCTGAAGGCAACGCTGATTGCCCGGAATGTTACTATGGCAACTATAGCTACGCCACTTTCGAGGGTGGTTTCAACCTGATTTCATACGAATGGGAGTTTCAGGACTTGGAGGGTTACTGCACTAGTGTGAAAGATACAGTAGAGATGTTTGGCCGGAATCCTGTGTTCATCATGGACAAGAGCGAAGGATTTAGCGACTACTTCTTCGAGTGTGAATAGCGCGCAATGATCGGCTGGGCGCACCTTGTCAACGGCAGACCTTGCCTGCTTTCCACGCCGAACCCGGCCGGTCTTGGGCCAGCTCGGGGATACTCCCTTGGCGATGTTGGCCGTAACCGACGGGACGTCAGGGCTCCACGATCGATAGATACATGTTCTGGGCTACACCGAAGGGTGTACCGCGGTAGCCCCCCACGTGCGGCTTGACCAGCATGTAGTCCGTCGGTGAATGGGCCAGGAAGATCGCGGCGGCGTCGTCGATCAGGCGCTGTTCAGCCTGGCGGTACATGGCCAGTCTCGCCTCGATATCCTGCTCGCTGCGTGCCTGCTCAAGCAGGTCGTCGAGTGCCGGATCGCTGTACTTGCCGATGTTCTGTGTGCTCCCTGAGTGAAACAGAAGGTCGGCGAAGTTCTCCGGATCTGGATAGTCAGCACACCAGCCCCAAGGCACGATCTGCCCGTGCTTCCCGGCGTACACCTGTTCGGCGTACCCAAACGAATCGACGAGTTCCACCTGGACGGTAACGCCCAGTGTCTCCTTCCATGCCTGCACCAAGTAGGCGGTCGAGGGATCGATATCCCCCCCTGCTCCAGAGTCTGTCAGCAGAATCTCGGGCAAGGCCTCAGCGCCGCCGTAGCTGGACTGACGCAGGGCCTGGCGCGCTGCGTCGACATCGTAGGGCAGGCCGACGACATCATCGCTGTAGCCGGGAAGGCCTGGCGGGAAAACCCCGGCGCCCACTTGAAGCTGTCCTTCATAGTAGCTAACATCGTTGTAGACATC